>JAQGKC010000167.1 GCA_028290305.1 Bradyrhizobium sp. | reverse complement strand
AGAGTCCGCGCCGTATGGGTCCCTGCGTTCGCAGGGACGACTCGTTGAAACACCGCGCAAAACCGGAAAAATTCGCCCGCGGACCGCACAGAAGATTCCATATGCGATAGCCCTGCCGCAAGCGGGGCGAGGTAAGAAAAAGCGGGGCGAGGTTAAGAAAAAGACCGGCCCAAAGGACCGGTCTCTATAGTTCAATTCAATTTCGAACCAGCGGCGATCAGAGTTTCTTGTTCGCTGTGGCGGCCGCCTTGTTCACGGCATCCTTGGTCGCTTCCTTGGCGTCACCCACGGCCTTCTGGCCCTTGCCTTTGACTTCCTGGATCGCGCCTTCGCCTTGCAGTTTGTCGGAACCGACCGCTTCGCCGACGCCCTGCTTGGCCTTGCCGATGGCTTCGTTGGTGGCGCCTTTAACCTTATCTGTCGTTGCACCCATGGGAACTCTCCTCTGGAGGGTTAAGCTTCACAAAGGCAAGTCTCCCATGGACTGAATGTTCCTATTCTTGTCTGGTTTGCGATCACGGTTTTCTGTACCGTTCGCAGGCAACTATTTAGCGAAAGCAGCACGATGACAGGCTCCCACGATCATACCCATTCAGATCATTCCCACGCCGATCATTCTCACGATCACGACGACGCGGAACGCTGGAAGCATGATGGCGTCCGCGTCATTCCCGGCGACCAGCTCGATCCCAACGTGCCTTCGACCGCCGGGATGGACCGCAAGGCGGCGATCAATTTCGCCCGTGTCGGCGCGCAGAAATTATGGGCCGGTACCGTGACCATCAAGCCCGACGCCAAGACCGGCGCGCATCACCACGGCCATCTCGAAAGCATCATCTACGTGGTGAAAGGCAAGGCGCGGATGCGCTGGGGCGAGCAGCTGCAATTCACGGCGGAAGCCAACCCCGGCGATTTCATCTTCATCCCGCCCTACGTGCCGCATCAGGAGATCAACGCCAGCCCGGATGAAGTTCTGGAATGCGTGCTGGTGCGCAGCGACGGCCAGGCAGTCGCGATCAATCTCGACATCGAGCCGGTGGAGAAACCGGAGACGGTGCTATGGATCGATCCCGTGCACCGCGATCCGGCGGAGACGAAGTGACGAAGTCATTCCGGGGCGCGTCGAAGACGCGAACCTCAGATGTGCGATTGCACATCGGGGAATCTCGAGATTCCGGGTTCGTGCTTCGCACGCCCCGGAATGACGGAAGAAATACTACGCGAACACGCTGTGATCGATCGGTCCGTTCGGCACCACATAGCCATAGCGCGTGTTTGAAGGCTCAGGTCCGGCCGTCTCGTATTCCGCTTTCATCATCGCGAAGCGGTCGCCTGACATGTCGAGCATCGCGCGCTTTGGCTGGATGTCGTAAAGCCGCGCATTGTTGCCGCCGAAGATCGCTGATTTGACCGGGCCGTCGGCGGCGCCGAGCGGGGCGTAGCCGAATTTCTTTTGCATGGCTTCGGGGATTTCAAGACGGCGCAAGCCTTCGATCTGCCATTGCGGCGCACCGGTCCACAGCGCATCGGTGCCCCAGCAGACATGATCGACGCCGAGTCCCTTGATCAGCGTGCCCATCAGCGCCGCGCAGACGTTCGGCTCCGCCACCAGCGTGGTCGCGAACAACTGGCCGACGTCGCCGTACACATTATTGACGCCATATTGCGCCGGGATGTCGGCAAGGTCGCTGGCCCAGGAAATCCGCCCCGTTCGTTCGAACTCGGCCAGCGCCTGTTTCGGATCGCCGCCGACGTGACGATAGGCGGAGTGATAAATGACGAAATTGAGCTGCGGCCAGTCCTTGGCGGCCTGACCGACATCGGAGACATCGGCGAAGCCACGAAGATTGGGAAACCGCTTTTCGACTCCCGGCGGGAACAGCCCCTTGTGGATGCAGACATTCTTGATGCCCGCCTTCACCATTTTCTCGTAGCCCTTATAGGCGACGTTCTCGTCGTCCATCCGCCAGGGATAATGGCTGATCTCCTTGTGGGTGTTGTCGCCGATGGTGTAGCCCTTGCAGGATTCAGGCTTGAGCGCGAGGCCGGCGTCGAGCTTGTCGAGCCAGCCGGGCTGTCCCGGCGTGAAGATCGTGTGACAGAACAAGCGCCGCGAACCTGCCTCGTCGTTGATCTTCTTGCGCGCGTCGGCCATCTGCTGGTTGGTCAGGAACCAGTCCTGTTCGATGTCGGAAGGTGCGGACGAGATCAGCGCGATCTTGGTATCGCTGTCGAGAAACATCTCCTTTTTGTAGTTGTTGAATTTCAGATCCTCGATGGTCTGTTCGTGGTCGGCGAGTTCCTTGTTCCAGCCGGCCTTGCCGACCGCGTTGCGCATGTCGACGAAGGTGGTAATGCGGGTGTCGTCGCGCAGGAAATGCGTATGCATGTCCATGATGAACTGGTCCTTGAGCCCGTTGGCGCGCTCCTGGGCCATCGCCGGCGTAGCGGCTTCCGCTGACGTCACATCAAACAGCGGCCCGTAAACCTCGTTCATCGCGACAAAAGATGCGGCCATCCCGGCGGCGGTCTGGAAGAACCGGCGGCGGTTCAAGCCTTGCTTGCCGCCGAGATCGTCGGCCATTGCGAGCAGCCGCGCTTCGACTTCGCGTTGCCTTTCGTTCTGCGGGTCGGGATAAAACTCGTCGCTGGCCACGATCTGGGTCGGAATCGGCGTCTGGTACTGACACAATTCGGACGGCATCAGTGCGGCAAGTTCGGCTTCGGTCAGTTGGCTGCTCATGATTTCTCCCCTGGCTGCGCCGGATTTTTTCCGGTCGGATGCGGCGTGAAGACTAGACCCTATTGCGGTCGGCTTGCGCAACCGCCTTGCGTGACGACGTTCACAAATTCGTGCGGTGTGCTCTGTTCTTCGGAAGCGTTTGCCTTTCTATTCGCCATGCCGGGCACCAAGGTCGGGCATGACGCGGAAGGAGCGCCGCCGCTTTCGAACAATGCCTGTGTCTGCTACCATTGATCCCACGAGCACCGGAGAAAAACTCGGGCCGACAGGGAGCAAAGCACATGACAAGTTTCAATCGTCCGCTGGCGCGGCGCACCGTCATCAAGGGCGCGGGGCTTGGTCTCGTTGCCGGCGGCATAGCAGGGGCGTTGCCTGCGCAAAGCACCGATGCGGCAGCAGCGGAGGCTGCGATATGGAGCAGCGAATATTGGGCAAAGAAGGGCGATGTGCCGCTGTGGATGTATCGCAAGCGGGTCGGCATGCCGAAGGCCGGCGAGCCGTCACGGCCCGTTTTGTTTTTCGTCCACGGCTCGTCGGTCACATCCAGGACGTTCGATCTCAATGTGCCCGGCCATGGCGAATATTCTGCCATGAACGAATTCGCCCGCTACGGATTCGACTGCTGGACCATGGACCACGAAAATTACGGCAAGTCAGGACGCACGTCCGGCAATTCCGACATCGCCAGCGGCGTCGAGGATCTGAAGGCGGCGGCTGAGGTCGTCACCCGCGAAACCGGGCGGCAGAAATTCCATTTTCTCGGTGAATCCTCCGGCGCGCTGCGCGCCGGGGCCTATGCCATGGCGCAACCCGACCGCGCCGACCGGCTGGTGCTGGCCGCCTTCACCTACAAGGGCGAGGGATCGCCGACATTGACAAAGCGCGCCGAGCAGCTCGCTTATTACCGCTCCCACAATATGCGCAAGCGCGACCGCGACATGATCCGCTCGATCGCCACCCGCGACAAGCCGGGCACCAGCGATGCCGCCGCGGTCGAAGCGCTGGCGGATGCGGAAATGCAGTTCGGCGACCAGATTCCGACCGGCACCTATCTCGACATGACCGCCAATCTGCCGGTGGTGCACCCGGACAAGGTGCTGTCGCCGGTGCTGCTGGTGCGCGGCGAATATGACGGGATCGCCACCGTCGCCGACCTCGAGGAGTTTTATAATTTGCTGCCGAACGGCGACCGCCAGTTCATCATCCTGCCCGGCACCGCCCACTCGGTGACGCTTGCCACCAACCGGCGATTGTTCTGGCACGTCGCCAAGGCGTTCCTCACCATGCCGACGCCGATCGCGACGTGAGAGGGCGAGCCGGCAGTTCTGTTGCTGAGATCGTCATGCCCGGCCTTGTGCTGGGCATCCACGTCTTAGGACACAGATGTAGGAAGACATGGATGGCCGGGACGAGCCCGGCCATGACGAAGATAGGTTGTTTTTCGGGAAATCTCGTCGTCAAAATATTTAAGAGGGATTGTCGGACTGGCGCCCGCCTATTCGTCCTCCGAACGGTTTGATCGAGAGAAACCTTTAGAGGACCCCCTTATGTCCAAAATATCCCCCTGCCTGTGGTTCGACGGCGAGGCCGAGGAAGCCGCGCAGTTCTACGTTTCGCTATTGCCGGATTCCCGAATCGATAAGATCCAGAAAAACACCGTCGACGGTCCCGCCGGAAAGGCCGGCACCGTCCTGGTGGTCCAGTTCACGCTCGCCGGCCAGGAGTTCATGGCGCTGAACGGCGGTACGCGGTTCGAATACACCCACGCGATTTCGTTCAAGATCGACTGCGCCGACCAAGCTGAAGTCGATCGTCTTTGGGACCGGCTGTCCTCCAATGGCGGATCGGTCGAACAATGCGGCTGGCTTCGGGATCGCTACGGCGTGTCCTGGCAGATCGTCCCATCGGTGCTGCCGGAATTGCTTGGCGGTCCCGATCGCGCCGGCGCGCAGCGGGCGATGCAGGCGATGATGCAAATGGTCAAGCTCGACATCGCCGGACTCAGAAAGGCGTATGACGGCGGATGAAGCGCGGGGCCTGTTCAAACCCGGTCGGGACGCCAGACCGAAGCTGAGATCATCGCGATGGCGCAGATCGCCGTGTAAGCGATAAGCGACACAGCGACCATGGCTGCCAGCGTTGCCATTCCGCCGCTGAAGTAGCCGACCGCGATCCAACCGAAACCCGCGGCGAGCAGCAATCGGATGATGGATGCGACGACCGGCCAGAATACATGCCCGACGCCTTGCACGGCAAAGGCAATCACAAACCCCAACCCCAGCGCGCCATAGGCGGGTGCGACGATACGCAGATAGGTCGCGCCCTCGCGCAGCACGTCGGGATCGTGGCTGAAGAGGTGCAGCCACAACATCGGGAACACCGCGACGAACAAGCCGATCATCTCCGTCAATGCCAATCCGACCAGGCTGCTGGTCCACGCGATCCGCTTCGCGCGTGCGATCTGACCGGCGCCGACGTTGACACCGACCATGGTCAGGACGGCGGTGCAGAGGCCGAACAGAATCGGAATCATCACATAGTCGAGGCGCGATGCGATGCCATAGGCCGCAAGCGCCTTGGTGCCGAACAGCCCGACCGCGCCGGTCACCAGAATGACTGTCAGGTTGGTGAGCACGGTAACGAAGGCTGTTGGGATACCTACTTTGAGAATATCCACGAACAGGCTGGCCTGCAGCGGAACGAACCGGAACGTCAGGTCCGATCGCCCCGACATCATGTAGCCCGAGAGCACCAGCATGGCCGCGCCATAATAGATGCCAAAGGCGATACCGGCGCCGCCGATGCCCAATCCGGGAACCGGACCAAAACCGAAGATCAGCAGCGGCGAGGCCGGGATCAGCACCATCGCCCCCACCAGCGTCACCGTCGCCGGAACCTTGACGTTGCCCGAACCGCGCAACGCGGCGGCCTGCAGGTTGACGATCCACACCGGGATCGCCCCCGCGAATAGATAATTGGAGTATTTCAGCGCGGCATCGAGCGCTTCGGCGCGGCCGCCAAGCGCGCGGTACAGCGCCGGGCCGGCCCGCATTGTGCCGAAGGTGAACAGCGTACCGAAGATGATGGCGAGAATGATGGCATGGAAGACGAGCGCATCGGCGTCGTGCTTGCGGCCGGCGCCGACCGCGCGCGCCACTGCCGAAGCAACGCCGCTGCCGACGCCGCCGTTCGACATCATCGTCATCAGCATGAATACCGGGAAAACCATCGCGACGCCGGCCAGCGCATCGGTGCCGAGGAAGCCGACATAATAGGCTTCGGCGATATTGACGGCGGTCTGGGCGAGCAACACGACCATCGTCGGCAACGCCAGCCTCAGCAGGGTCGGAAGAATGGGACCGGTCAGGATCGCCGCGCGCGCTTCGTCGCTGCGCAACTGCGCGCGCTCCCGGCGGGTTTGCTGAATCGCGGCACCGGAACGGGCTTGAACCGTAGTATCGCTACCGCCGGGCATCGCGTCTGCGTCGGCAAGCGCCATGGCGGCTGATCTGCTGGGAACCGGCCGGATCGAGCCGTCGCCGATATCTCCGTCGGTAAGCCGCGCGGTCGCCTGTTCCCGTGTCATTGCCGTGTCCTGTCGCTGAAAAGCCGTAACTGCCAGCAGCAAGGCTTGCCCGGGCGGTCCGATTATGCCATTATGGTCATAATGCATTATTATGATCGTAATGCAACGGTATCGGCCGGTCACGATTGTGTTGGATCGTCGCCGGAGAGACGAAGCGGCCAGAGCCGTCGTCATGACAAGCTACAAAAGGGGAATCGGGATGCGCTACGACAAGGGACACAGCGACTTAACCCGCCAGCGCATCCTCGATGTCGCCTCAAGGCAATTTCGCGAAGACGGCGTCGCCGCGGTCGGCCTTGCCGGCATCATGACCGAAGCGGGGCTGACCAACGGCGCTTTCTACACGCACTTCAAATCCAAAGAGGATCTGGTCCGGGCGGTGCTGTCCAACGCGCTGAACACGCGCGAGCAGACGCTTCGGATCGCCTCGGAAAGCAGTGGAGGGCTGGAAGCTACCATTCGCGATTATCTGTCGTCCCGCCACCGCGACCATCCCGGCCGCGGCTGTCCGACCGCCGCCTTGGTCGCGGAAATCGCGCGCCATCCCAAACCGACACGCGATGCATTCACGGACAGGATATCGAAATTCATCGCGCTGATTGCATCTCAACTTCGCGCGGGCTCCGCCAGTGAACGGTGGCGGAATGCGGTCGCGATCTACGGAATGATGGTAGGTACGCTGCAGCTCGCCCGCGCCGTCAACGACAAACGGCTGTCCGACGAAATCCTGGAGGGCGGCGTCAGCGCGGCTCTCGCCCTCGCCAATGATGAGCGATGACCGGGCGTTCGTGGGAACGTCGATGGCGACGTTCAACCGGCTGGTGATTTTCCAGAACTGGATTTGAGGCCGCCTCGCGAAGCCGCGGCCTCGCGAAGCAACATGGGCTTGACGGATGCTGGCGTCAGAAGCGGAACACCCAGGGTGTCCGGTTCCAGTGGATCCTGTTGTGATAAAGGTGCGGCCAGTAGATCGGGAACGGCTCCCAATACGCGGTCCGATAATAACCGTATCGTCGATGATGATGGGCGTAGCGCCGATGGGGCGGTGGAAGGGGCTCAGCATCGGCCGTCGGCGAGGCTGGCGCGGCGGTCTTCGGCACAAGCGAGGGACGAGGCACGCTCAGAGGCGGCGCTTCGGTTTGCGCAGCCGTTGGCGCGGCGGGAGTTGAGGGTGCGGCCGCGTCTTCGGCGAAGCTTGGGAGCGCCGACCCGACAATAAGTAGTGCCGCGACGGCAAGGCCAGTGAAATGCGTTTTCATTTCAATCATCCTATTTGACGCTGTCATTCCCCGTTCGGCCGAAAATCATTTCGCCGGCGCGGCATCCGAAGGCGCCACTTGCGGAGCCGCTTCCGGTGGCTTGGCCGGTGTTGCTTCCACAGCCGGAGCCGCTGCTACCGGAGTTGGAGCCGCGACAGTATCATCCTTCCTGGCGGCTGAAGCGATCCGCGAGGTGTCCTTGTGTACCTTGTGGACTTTCGCCGAACGTTCGCCGTGATAATAGCCATAGCCGGGCGCGTACACCGATACGCATGACGAGGACCTGCAGCCGTCCTGCACATGGATGGTGACGCCTTCGACGTTATAGGTACCGGCGTGAGCCGAGGCGCTGACCATGAGAAACGCTGCGGCGATGACGATCTTTTTCATGAGGTTCCCCTGTTCTGAAATAGTTGGAGGTCACTTCGAAGCGGTCTTGGTGTCCATATTGACGACCTGAACTCGGCGGTTGACCGGGTCCATTGGCGCGTTCGGATCCTTTGGCTTGGTCTTGCCGTAGCCGACGGTGACGAGATCGGTGCCGGCGATGCCGTATTTCTCGGTGAGGTACCGCTTGATCGAATCGGCGCGGCGCTCGGAGAGGTCCTGGTTGTAGGTCTCGCCGCCGACCGCATCGGTGTGACCGGCGACCACGAATGTCGAACCTTTGAGATTGGCATTCTGGAGCGTCTTGCCCAGCGCCTGTACCGTAGGCAACGAGGTCGCGCTGATGTCGGCCGAATTGTAGTCGAATTGAATATCGAGATCGATTTTCGGCTTGGTCGATGCGATCTCGGCGATTTCCTCGCGCTCGCCCTGCGAGAGCGACCGGGTCCGCCTGTTGCGCAGGGTCTGGACGAAACTGATTTCCTTGGCCTTCGCCACGGGATCGGCCTGGGGTCCAATCGTCAGGCCGCGCGTCAGCGGCTTGGGCTGCAGCGCATGGAGGATTTGATCTGCCGAGACGTTATTGTCGCCGGCAATGGCAAGGCCGGCTGTCATCGACAGCGCGGCACCAAGCGTAATCGCCTTGAGTGCGGAAAGTCTGTGAAAGCTGGTCATTGTCGTGTCCTCACTGTTACGCCTGATGGCGTTTTGATGGTGCGAACATAGGACGGGTTCAAACCGCTGAATGTGATTTAGGTCACGTTGGAAAATGGGGTCTGACAAACGCTGCGCAGCGGCAAAGCGGAAGCCTTTATGAAGAATGAAGAGGCTCGCCAGATCCTGCACACACCACTGTCGTGACTGGTGCGGTCTCGCCTAGCAACAGTTTGTCATGGTGAAGAGCGAGCCGGCCCTATTACATTCCCCGATGAGGTCGCCTGTCGCATTCCCGGATTCGATCCGGAAAACCCGCCCAAACTCCCTAAGTGACCCAAATCACATTCCTCCCCCAAGAACTGCATCAGATTGCACCCATCGGATGCGGCCGTCAGGCCAGGTTTTAGACAGGGGAGAATGGATCATGCGCTTCTTGATTGCAGCACTGTCAATCGCAGGACTTCTGGTCAGCGCGAATGTCGCAAAGGCCGACAAGCGCGTCGCCTTCGTGGTCGGGAACGGCGCCTACAAGAACGTGGCGGCGCTTCCCAACCCGGCGATCGATGCCAAATCGATGGCCAAGGTCCTGCGCAATGTCGGTTTCGATGTCGTGGAAGGCACCAACCTCACCCGCGACAAGATGACGGAGCGGTTGCTCGAATTCGGCAAGAAGGCACAAGGCGCCGATGTCGCGCTGTTCTTCTATGCCGGTCACGGCATCGCCATCAACGGCACCAACTACCTGCTGCCGGTCGATGCCGACATCAAATCGGAGATGGACGTCAAGCTCGGCAGCGCCATCAACATCGACGTCACGCTGGACCAGACCATGGCCGACGCCAAGGTCAAGCTGGTGTTCCTCGATGCCTGCCGCGACAACCCCTTCGCTTCCAAGATCAAGTCGTCCGCGACCCGCAGCCTCACGGTGCAATCGGGTTTGGCCGAAATGAAATCGGGCGAAGGCACGCTGATCGCATTCGCCACCGGCCCCGGACAGACCGCGCTCGATGGCCAGGAAGGCACCAACAGCCCGTTCACCCGCGCGCTGATGGCCCATATCACGACCCCCGGCGTCGAGATCCAGCAGGCGATGACCGAGGTTCGTGCGCAGGTCAATGAGGAGACCAACAAGGGCCAACTGCCCTGGGGCCACACCAATCTGATCGGATCGGTGTATCTCAATCCGGCTCCCGCTGCGGCAGGCACCGCGGTCGAAGCGCCGAATACGCCGGTCGTTACCGCCGGCCCGGCTTCCGAAGTCGAGCTCGAGTTTTGGCGCTCGATCAAGGACTCCAACAAGCCGGAAGAACTCAACGCCTATCTGACCAACTATCCGAACGGAACCTTCAAGCCTCTGGCGCTGGCCCGTATCGCCTCGCTGCAGGACGGCCCCTCGACCACGACCCGCAACCTGACCACCGGCATCGACCCCTCGACCTTCACCGAGCAAGCCGACCAGATCGCGGAAGACCAGATCGGCCTCGACAAGAACCAGCGCCGCGACGTGCAGCGCCGCCTCAACGGCCTCGGCTTCGATACCAAGGTCAACGGCAAGTTCGACGAGGCCACCCGCGCCGTGATCTCGCGCTGGCAGGCGGCGCGCGGCTATCCGAAGACAGGCTTCCTCAACACGCTGCAGCACAAGGCGCTGCAGTCCGAGATCGTCACCACCCGCACGGCTTCCGCCGATGATTCGGACGACGAGACGGTACATCATTCCCGCCATTCCGGCGGCGGAGGTGGCCGTCGTTATCACGGCGGAGGTGGCGGACCCGGCGCTCTGTTTGGCCACATGATGGGCGGATTGTTCGGACGAAGGTAAGTCCCCTGCTTCAAACCGAAATGCATATCGAGCGAGAATGAAAAGGCGGCCCGCGGGCCGCCTTTTTCGTTGTGGCGATCGCCCGGCAGCCTCGCGTCGCAAAGCCGTCGCCGCAGCGCCGATGTGCTGACAATAAATCGGCCAGATGGCCGCTTAGGAAAATCGCTTGCGAACAAAAACAAAAAGCAAAGTAACCCGCCGTGTTTCAACCATCGAAAAGACCAGGCGACTATCAGGGCTATCGCGCGGGCGTGCCGGATCGCCCAGGCATCGCCATGCCCGTATTGATCGGCGCGGCGATGATCGCGACGGCTATTTTGCTATCCACGCTGATTACGGCTGTCGGCACGAGGTTCGTGGGCATGGAGAGTTCCACCGAGCAGACCATGTGGCTGATCGATCGGCTCACCGGCAGCGTCTATAAATGCGAGGCTGCGGAACGCGGCAAGGCTTCTTGCGAGGCGGAGATCGCGACGGGCAGCGTCGGCGGCCGACCAAAACAGTAGCAATCGGCATTAGTTTCGAAGGGCGCGCCAACTCGGGCGAATCCGGCTACATTGCCGCGGCAATGCCCGCTGCCGATAAATCCCACCCCCTGAGCAAGGCCGAGGCCCGGCGCATCTGGCTACGCGCCCAGCGGCTTGATAGTTCAGCTCCGTTCGGCGCGGGGCCGGGCGCGACGGCGGCCGCGGTGGAACATCTGGGTTATGTGCAGATCGACACCATCAATGTCATCGAGCGCTCCCATCATCACATTCTCTGGACCCGCATCCCCGAATATCGGCGCGCGGATCTGCGCCGGGCCCAGAGCGTTGACAAGAGCGTATTCGAGTACTGGACCCATGCGCTGTCCTACGTGCCCACAAGGGATCTGCGCTTCTTCATCCCGGCGATGAAGCGCCACCGGCGCGAGGGCCATAAATGGCTGAGTTCGGTCAGCCCGGCCGATCTGCGCAAGGTCATGCGGCTGATCCGGCGCGATGGCGCGCTGACCATCCGCGACATCGACGACGACGTGCTGGTCGACAAGGAACACCTGTGGGCCAGCCGCAAGCCATCGAAGCGGGCGCTGCAACTGGCGTTCTACACCGGCGTGCTCACGATCAGCGAACGCAACGGCATGCTCAAGACCTATGAGCTGATGGCGCGGCATTTCGGCTGGGACCAGCCGCCCAATAAGCCGCCAAAGCCCGCTTCCGCGAAAGAAGTCACCGCCTATCTGCTCGACCGTGCGCTGCGCGCGCAAGGGCTCGTGAGCCTGGATTCGATCTGCCACCTCGATGCGCCAAGCAAGACTGCGATCCGGCGCCTGGTCGAAGCCAGAGTGCGAGCCAAAGCGCTGGTGCCGGTCGCGCTCGAAGGTGCCGGCAAGCAGGAACACTGGGCCCGCCCCGGGACGCTGGAGACGGCCGGCGAGGGCGCTTTCGAACTGGTGCACATCCTCTCGCCGTTCGACCCCCTCATCATCCAGCGCAAGCGCACCGAACTTTTCTTTGGCTACGGGCACCGCTTCGAGGCCTATGTGCCGAAGGAAAAGCGGCTGTTCGGCTATTTCGCTTTGCCGGTTCTGGTCGGCGACGACATCGTCGCCGCCATCGATCTCAAGACCGATCGCAAGAGCCGTAAATTGCTGATGCAGAAATGGAGCTGGGTCGGAAAGGGCGCCCAGAGAGGCGCGCGCAAGGACCTGAAGCGCCGCATCGAGGAAGAATTGCACCGCTTCGAGCGCTTTCAACTGGCGAGTGAAGCGGTTACGGCGGAACCAGCAGACGTCGCGTTGGTTAGCCCGGGATAACCGGTCTCCCGGAAGCGTCATGGGCAAGGACAAATCGATACTGGAAAAGATCACCGACACCGTAAAAGACATCGCGAATATTGCCGCGGACGCCGCCAGCCATGCCCTGAAGGCCGAAGAGCCTCCGCCGAAGGCGGACGAGACGGCGGCGGCCTACGTGCCGCTCGCCGCCGATGGTCTTGTTTCCGATCCCACGACGGTCCCGCCGGTCGCCGTTGCGCCTGCCCGGAAGAGAAAACGCGCCGCGCTGAAACGGACGGCGAAGAAGGCGAGCAAGAAGACCAAGAAAAAGAAGACGGCTGTCAAAAAATCCGCGAAGAAGTCAGCGAAAAAATCAGCAGCCAAGACATCAAAGAAGACCGCCAGGAAGACCGCGAAGAAAGCCAATAAGAAAATCGCAAGGAAAGCGACGAGGAAAGTGCGAAAGGCAAAGCGCGGAAGGTAATTCATCGTCCGTCAGTCTTCGACACCCGAAACTTCAATTCATCCACCTTCGACAACAGGAATTTCAGCAGCGGCGACGTGTTGGCTTCGTTATAGCCGAGCACCAGATCGATCATCGGCGGGGAGCCCCGGATCGGACGGCTGACCACTGTTTTCGGCAGCAGGTTTTGCGCATAGAGCGGCAGCAGGCTGACGCCGCGCGTCGACGCCACCAGTGAAATCGCCATCGCTATGTTCTCGGCGATGTGGTCGGGCTTGAGAGCGAGACCGAGCTGCCTGATGTAGCCGTCGATCGCTGTCCGCAACGTCGGCGCGGAGGTCAGGGATGTGCCGATAAAGGTCTGGCCGACAAGATCCCGCGGGCGAATCGCGTCCTGTGCGGCCAACACGTGATCGTGCGGCATCACGACGATCAGCGGATCCTTTCGCAACAGCGTGAATTTCAAACCGGGCGCCTGCTTCTCCGGGCGCAAAAAAGCGAGGTCGATTTTGCCGCGAATGAGGCCCGCTGCAAGATCGGGTGAGTCCTGACTGTGGATGACGACTTCGGTCGAGGGAAGTTCGGCGCGCAGGATGCCCATGACAGCCGGAAGCCAGTCCATCTCGTAGCCGGTCAGAAAGCCGATCGCGAACGATGACCTCGGAGGTTGCGCCGCGCGCCGCGCCGCCTCGGTGGCCGCCTCGACCTGCAGCAGCGCCACCCGCGCATGATCGAGAAACACTCGTCCCGATGGGGTCAGTTCGATTCCGCGCGGCCCGCGGATCAGGAGCTGAACCCCAAGCTCCAGTTCGAGATCGTGAATCTGCCGGCTCAGCGATGGCTGTGCCGTGTGCAGCCGCTTCTGCGCGGCGACGGTCAGGCTGCCTTCTTCAGCTACGGCGATGAAATAGCGGAGGTGTCGGAGCTCCATCGCAAGCCATTCCTTAAAAGTATGGCTCTGACCTTACAAAGTCTTTCTCCCGGCCGCCAGCGCGAACTAGTTATCCCCCAACAGCAGCCACAAGGTGCCAATCGAGCCGATACCTTTCATCCGCAGGGGTACGCATCGAAAGGCCAGACAGGCATAGCCCGCTGATTTTGAAGGAGAACTCGCATGAAGAACCCCGTCGTCCTGCTCACTGGCGCCCTGACCGGCATCGGCCGTGCCACCGCGCTCGCCTTCGCCAATGAAGGCGCCCGTATCGTCGTTTCCGGCCGCCGCGATGATGCCGGCCAGGCTTTGGTCGGTGAACTTCGCGCGCTTGGCGCGGAAGCCGAATTCGTTCGCGCCGACGTTCGTCACGAGAGCGACGTGCAGAGCCTGATTGACCAGACCGTCGCCCGGTTCGGCCGCCTCGACGTCGCCGTCAACAATGCCGGCACCGAAGGCAAGCCCGGCCCGGTGACCGAACAGACCGCGGAGAGCTACGCCGCCACCTTCGACACCAACGTGCTCGGCGTGCTCCTGAGCATGAAGCATGAACTGCGCGTGATGCAGGCGCAGGGCTTTGGCAGCATCGTCAATCTGTCATCGACCATGGGCCACCGCGGTGCTCCCGGCGCATCGCTCTACACCGCCAGCAAACACGCGGTCGAGGGCTTGACCAAGTCGGCGGCGCTCGAAGGAGCGGCGTTTGGCGTCCGCGTCAACGCCATTGCGCCGGGCCCGATCGAGACCGCAATGCTGGATCGCTTCACCGGCAGCGCCGATCGGAAAGCCGGCCTGGTTGCCGGCGTGCCGCTCAAGCGCGTGGGCAGGCCCGAAGAGATTGCCGATGCCATCGTGTTCGCCGCCTCTGACAAGGCGTCGTTCATCACCGGCCAGATCATCGCCGTAAACGGCGGCAAGACGGCCTCGTAAATCTCTAGCGAATTCCAACTCCAACAGGATAACCCCCATGAGTGATCTCATCAGCAGAACCGCCCTCGTCACTGGCGCATCGCGCGGCATCGGCCGCGCCACCGCCCGGGCGCTCGCCGCCGCCGGTGCGCGCGTCATCGTTCACTACGGCAACGCTTCCGAGGAAGCGGAATCGCTCGTTGCTGAAATCCGCGCCGCCGGCGGAAAGGCCGACGCGGTCGGCGCGGATCTCGCGGCGCCAGATGGCGCGCACAAACTCGCCACGGAGGTTCGCAAGCTCGTCGGCGAGCGCCTCGACATCCTCGTCGCCAATGCCGGCATCGCCACCGCGGCAGCCATCGAAGACCAGACCGTCGAGGAGTTCGACCGCATGTTCGCCGTCAATGTCCGCGCGCCGTTCTTCCTGGTGCAGCAATTGCTGCCGTTGCTTGGAGAAGACTCCAGCGTCGTGTTGCTGTCGTCGCTGGCGGCGCGGGCGTCGGTCGGCCTGTTGCCGGCCTATGCTGCCACCAAGGGCGCGATCGACACACTGGTGAAGCATTTCGCGGTGCTGTTGGGACCGCGCGGCATTCGCGTCAATGCTGTCGCACCGGGCGTGATCGATACCGAGATGTCGAAATTCGCCAGGACCGACGAAGGCCGTCAGTTCACGTTGGGGATGCAGGCGCTGCAGCGCATCGGTCACGCCGATGATGTTGCCGACGTCATTGCCTTCCTCGCCTCCGACGCCTCGCGCTGGGTCACCGGCGACTCCATTCAGGTTGGCGGCGGCTCGAAGCTCTGAGCCGTTCACGAGCCCCGCCGCGGCACACAGAATTTTTTGTTTGGAGGTCAAAATGAAACTCTATCAATCGAATGCGTCGCCAAATTCCCGCCGGGTGCGGATATTCCTCGCCGAAAAAGGAATCTCGATGCCTATCGTTCCCGTTGATCTCGGCGCCAAAGAGCAGTTCTCTGAAGCCTATGCCGCGATCAATCCGCGCCGCGTCGTTCCGACGCTGGTGCTGGACGACGGCGCCGCGATCGGCGAAGTACCGGCGATCCAGCGCTATCTCGAGGAGGTCCATCCCGAACCGCCATTGTTCGGCACGACACCGAAGACCAAGGCTGAGGTCGCGATGTGGGATCGGCGCGTTGAGATGGAAGGGTTTGCCTCCGTGATGGAAGCGGTGCGCAATACCGTTCCCGGTCTCAAGGACCGGGCCATTGCCGGACCGCATGACTACGAACAGATCCCGGCGCTGGTCGAGCGCAGCAAGCAGTGCGTCCGGAATTTCCACGCGGATTTCAATACCCGGCTCGCGGATGTTGGCTTCATCGCTGGAGACAAATTCTCCGTCGCCGACATTACCGCCGTCGTCGCCGTCGACTTTGCGACCAAGGCCGCCAACCTTCCGATCGAGCCCGAGCATACAGCGTTGAGGCGCTGGTACGATTCTGTGTCAACGCGTGCCAGCATGGGGGCGTAAAAAAGGCCGGACTCCTGACGCTGCGAAGCGATCGAGCAGCATCCCCAACATGATTCCGACGCCATAGGCGAGCATGTCCCACGGCGAGAAGATGCGGCCGAGCAACAGCGCGCCCGCCAGTGTCAGCCGAAAGGTATCCAGCCAGGGGGTATGAACCAGCCGAAACAGTTCAACGCCGATAGCGATGACGAATGATATCAACGCGATGCACATCGCCGGCCAATCGAAATGGACCGCGAAAGGGGAATGTCGCTGCTTCGAACAACTGGTTTTTTCCAACGCGATGTTTCGCTGGATGTCATGACGATGACAAACATTGAAGTTGCCAGTGCGCCTACAATCGTGGACAGAAAGTCGACGTCCTCGACCAAAGCAAACAAGCCGGCGACAAAAACCCCGGTCATAATGATTTGAGTTTTTCGCACCGCGCGTGCGCCGTTGCAAGCAACGGCAATAACGCCGAGCGTACCCAGAAACAGTGGCAGCGAGATGCCAATCTGCCAACCTGCGAGGTCAACGCGCCAATTCCAGACGTTGATCGGGAGATCGAGAAATAGCCAGTCGGCGAGTGCGACGCAGGCGGCGGCGGATACCAGCGGCATCAACAGCGGGCGAGCGGGAGCAATTTCAAGATTGGATACAGTCGCGATCGACATGGTTTTATTTCTCTGATGTGACGAGGGTGAGGTGCCGCAGCTTCGGTTTGGGCTCGGGCGTGTTGCGCTTCGGAAAGGTGATGACGGTGGGCCGGGAGGCCTTTGATTCCAGCCAGCAGCCGTCGTTTAGCAGCCGCCGTGGCAGTCTCGATCGCCGAAATTGGATGGTGATGATTTTCGCCATGTCCCCGACGATGCACGGCCGGTTGGCAGGGCGTTTGATCAGGCCGTTCAGATTTTGCGTATTTTTGTGCAGATTTCGCGCAGGCGGCTAGGAGGAACAAAGCGGCGTGATTTCGCACCAATCCACCCTTTCTCACGCGCCGCAGGGGATGCTAAGAGCCCTCCCGGCGTCCGCCTAAAAACAAGAACCCGGGGAGCAACTATGAGCCAGTCCACCACTATCGCCTCTTCCGTCGGCGCGAAGAGCGATCTCGAGACCTCGACGATTCGCGCGATCTCGTGGCGGCTGATCCCGTTTCTGGTGCTGGCCTATTTCCTGTCCTATCTTGATCGGGTCAATCTCGGCTTCGCCGCGCTGACCATGAATGCCGAGCTGAAATTCTCGCCGACGGTGTTCTCCTGGGGCGCCGGCATTTTCTTCATCGGCTATTTCCTCTTCGAGGTGCCGAGCAATCTGGCGCTGGAAAAATTCGGCGCCAGCCGCTGGATCGCGCGCATCATGGTGACGTGGGGCATCATCTCCGCACTGATGGCCGTCGTCAGCGGCGTCTGGAGCTTTTACGGCGTGCGCTTTCTGCTCGGCGTCGCCGAAGCCGGATTCTTTCCGGGCATCATTCTCTATTTGACCTATTGGTACCCGGCGGAATATCGCGCGCGGTTTCTCGCGGCGTTTGCTATCGCCGTACCTATTTCCACCGTGATCGGCGCGCCGATCTCGGGATTGCTGCTCGGGCTCGACGGCGCGATGGGCTTGAAGGGCTGGCAATGGCTGTTCATCATCGAAGGTATTCCTTCGGTCCTGCTCGGCATTGTCACCTGGTTTTATCTCACCGACCGGCCGGCGAAGGCGGATTGGCTCACGGCCGAGCAGAAAGCGTGGCTGTCGTCGCGGCTGACGAGCGAAATCCCCGCCAAGCAGGCCGCCAAGCACCTCACGTTGGGGCAGGCGCTGGCGTCGCCCAGGGTGCTGACGCTGAGCCTGATCTATTTCGGATTCGTCGCAGCCCTCTATGGCATGCAGTTCTGGCTGCCGCAGATCGTGAAAGCATTCGGCTTCTCCAACGCGCAGACCGGCTTCGTCACCGCGGTGCCTTATCTGTTCGGCACCGTCGCGATGATCCTGTGGGCGCGGCATTCCGATGCCACCCGCGAACGCGTGATGCATGTCGGCGCGCCGCTGCTGCTGACCGCGGTGGCGCTCGGCGTCTGCGGCTACATGGATAACCCGTATGTCACCATGGTCGCGCTGGTGGTGGCCGCGATCGGCATCTTCGGCACCTTCGCGGTATTCTGGACGCTGCCGACGGCGTGGCTCTCCGGCACCGCGGCGGCCGGCGCGATCGCGCTGATCAATTCGATCGGCAACCTCGCAGGCTTCGCAGGTCCCTACCTGATCGGCTGGGTCAAGGAAACGACCGGCAGCATTTCGACGGGCCTGCTGGTGCTCGCGGTGCTGCCGCTGATCGGCGGCCTCCTGGTTTTCCTCGGCGGTCTCGAGACCAAGGCGGAATTCGCGGGCGTAGGGCAAGTGAAGTAGTTCACGAAATCATGATTACTGACGAATGTTGACAATCGTCACTAAATAATCAACACTACCCTTGACAGTTAATCGAGGGAAGCTGCCATGTTTATTCATTCCATTTTCGCGAGCTACAGCAGGCTGTTAGCCGGTGTAATGCTGGCATTTCTGGCGATTGCGCTGGCGGGCTGCAACGACACGGTTGCCGAGAAGGCCACTCCCGGGCGCCCCGTGCTGGTCGCGACCGTGCATTACGAGGCGGAATCCCCCGAACGCAGTTTCGTCGGCACCATCAAGCCGCGGATCGAGACCGACATGGGTTTCCGGGTGCCGGGCAAGATCGCCAAGCGTCTCGTCGAAGTCGGCCAGACCGTCGAAGTCGGTCAGCCGCTGGCAACCCTGGATGAAGTCGATCTGAAGCTGCAGGCCGAACAGGCCGAGGCCGAATTCCGCGCCTCTACCGGCGTGCTGGCGCAAGCCGCTGCCGCCGAAACCCGCGCCAAGGATCTGCGCGCCAAGGGCTGGGCGACGGACGCGCAACTCGATCAGGCCAAGGCCGCCGCCGATGAGGCGCGTGCGCGGCTCAATCGCGCCGAGCGCTCGGTCGATCTCACCAAAAACTCGCTTTCTTACGCAACGCTGGAAGCCGATACCCGCGGTGTCGTCACCGCGACCCTGATCGACGCCGGACAGGTCGTGGCATCCGGACAGACCGCGATCCGCGTCGCGCGCTTTGCGGAAAAGGAAGCGGTGGTCGCGATCCCGGAAACCCTGCTGGGTCGTGCCAAGGATGGCGTGGCAACGGTCACTCTGTGGTCCGAGCCGAACAAGAAATATGCCGCGAAGCTGCGCGAGGTCGCGCCGTCAGCCGATCCCGCGACGCGCACTTATCTGGCGAAATTTTCGCTGCCCGATGCCGGCGAGCAGGTCTCGCTCGGCATGACCGCGACGCTGACGCTGGCCGATCCCTTGACCGAACGCGTGGCGCGGCTGCCATTGTCGGCGCTGTTCAGCGAAGGCGGCGATCCCTCGCTCTATATCGTCGATGACAAGGGCGAAGTGACGCTGAAGCCAGTCACCGTGAAATCCTACGAGACCGACAACGTCGTCATCACGGGTGGCGCCGATGAAGGCGCCAAGGTTGTGGTGCTTGGCGTGCAAAAGCTCGATCCGGCCCAGAAGGTCAGGGTCGTATCGTCGTTATCGTTCTAAGCGGGAGGATATGATGAAGCGCTTCAATCTGTCCGGCTGGGCGGTCAGCCATCCCGCACTTATTCTGTTTCTCATCATTGCGCTGGGCGCCGCCGGCTTCTTCTCTTACGAGCGGCTCGGCCGCGCGGAAGATCCTTTCTTCACCGTCAAGGTCGTGAACGTCTCTGCGATCTGGCCGGGCGCCACCGCGGCGGAGATGCAGACGCAGGTCGCCGATCCCATCGAGAAGAAGCTGCAGGAACTGCCCTATTTCGAAAAGGTGCAGACCTATTCGAAGCCATCGTTCACGGCCATGCAAGTGACATTCAGGGATTCGACGCCGCCAAAGGACGTGCCATATCTGTTTTATCTGCTGCGCAAGAAGTTGGTTGACGTGCAGGGCGAGCTTCCAGCCGGTTTGCTCGGTCCGGTCGTCAACGACGAATTCAGCGACGTCGATTCGATCCTCTATACGATGACCGGCGATGGCGCTGATTACGCGCAATTGAAAAAGGCCGCCGAAGGCATGCGCCAGCGGCTGTTGAAGGTGCCCGGCGTCACCAAGGTCGATCTCTACGGCCTCCAGGACGAGAAAATCTACGTCGAATTCTCGCATGCCAAGCTGGCGACGCTCGGGATTACGCCTCAGGCGCTGTTCGATTCGCTCGCTAAACAAAACAATGTCGTGCCGGCGGGTACGGTGGAGACCTCCTCGCAGCGGGTGCCGCTGCGCGTCACCGGCGCGCTCGATGGCGTCAAGGCGGTTGCCGAGACGCCGGTCGAAAGCAACGGCCGCGTGTTTCGCCTCGGCGATATCGCCACCGTCACCCATGGTTACGTCGACCCGCCAACCTTTGTGGTGCGTCAGGAAGGCAAACCCGCGCTCGGGATCGGCGTCGTCACTGCCAAGGGCGCCAACATCCTGGAACTCGGCAAGGACGTGGCCGGCGCCACCGCGGAATTCATGAAGGCGGTGCCGCAGGGCATCAATGTCGAGCAGATCGCCGATCAGCCGAAGGTGGTCGAACGCGCCGTCAGCGAATTCGTGCACTCCTTCGTCGAGGCGCTGGCGATCGTGCTGTTCGTCTCTTTCGTCGCGCTCGGCTGGCGAACCGGCATCGTGGTGGCGCTGTCGGTGCCGCTGGTGCTGGCGATCGTCTTTATCATCATGAATGCGATGTCGCTCGACCTGCACCGGATCACGCTCGGCGCGCTGATCATCGCGCTCGGTCTTCTGGTCGACGACGCCATCATCGCGGTCGAGATGATGGTGGTGAAGATGGAGCAGGGCTGGGACCGCGTCCGCGCAGCGTCCTTTGCCTGGGAATCCACCGCTTTTCCGATGCTGACGGGAACGCTGGTCACGGCGGCCGGTTTCCTCCCCATCGGCTTCGCCAATTCCGCGGTCGGCGAATATGCCGGCGGCATTTTCTGGATCGTAGCGATCGCGCTGGTCGCATCCTGGTTCGTGGCGGTGATCTTTACGCCCTATATCGGCGTCAAGCTGCTGCCGAACATCACGGTCAGCCACAACCACGATCCGCACGCGGTTTATGAAACGCGCATCTACCGCATTCTCCGCGGCATGATTCAATGGTGCGTCAACCACCGCGTCAAGGTGGTGATGGCAACCGTCGGTGTCTTCGCGCTTTCCATCGTTGGCTTCGGCCACGTGCAGCAGCAGTTCTTCCCGCTGTCCGAGCGGCCCGAATTGTTCCTGCAGCTTCGCCTGCCGGAAGGCACGGCGATTGGCGTCACGCAGCAGGCCGTGAAAAAGGCGGAAACCCTGTTGAAAGACGATAACGACATCTCGACCTATACCGCCTATGTCGGCCAGGGCTCGCCGCGCTTCTGGCTCGGGCTGAACCCGCAGCTTCCGAACGAGGCTTTCGCCGAAATCGTCGTCGTCGCCAAGAATGTCGAGGCGCGCGAGCGGATCAAGGCGCGTCTGGAGAAGGCGGTCGATGACGGCACGTTGACTGAAGCGCGGGTGCGTGTCGATCGGTTCAACTTCGGCCCGCCGGTCGGCTTTCCCGTGCAATTCCGCGTGATCGGCCCTGACACCAAGACCGTGCGCGACATCGCCTATAAAGTGCGCGACGTGGTCAAACAGAACGACAAGGTCAAGGATCCGCATCTCGACTGGAACGAGCAGACACCGTACCTGAAGCTGGTGGTCGATCAGGACCGTGCCCGAGCCCTGGGCTTGACGCCGCAGGATGTATCGCAGGCGCTGAGCATGCTGATCTCGGGCGCGCCGGTAACGACGGTGCGGGACGGCGTCGAGAAGGTCGAGGTGGTGGCGCGCGCGGTACCATCCGAACGGCTCGATCTCGGCCATGTCGGCGATCTCACGGTCACCTCGCGCAACGGGGTCGCGGTGCCGCTGTTGCAGATCGCCAAGATCGAATACGCCCATGAGGAGCCGATCCTGTGGCGGCGCAACCGGGACATGGCGATCACGGTGGTTGGCGACGTCGTCGATGGTGTGCAGGCGCCTGATGTGACCAATCAAATCTGGCCGAAACTGCAGGAAATCCGCGACAGTCTCGAGCCAGCCTACCGGATCGAGATGGGCGGCGCGATCGAGGAGTCCGCCAAGGGCAATGCGTCGATCTTCGTGCTGTTTCCGCTGATGGTCATCGTCATGCTGACCTTGCTGATGATCCAGTTGCAGAGCTTTTCGCGCCTGCTGCTGGTGTTTCTCACGGCACCGCTCGGCATTATCGGCGCATCGCTGGGACTGAATGTCGCCAACCAGCCGTTTGGCTTCGTGGCGCTGCTCGGGTTGATCGCGCTGGCCGGGATGATCATGCGCAATGCGGTGATCCTGGTGGACCAGATCGAAGCCGATGTGGCCCAGGGTCTGACGCGCAAGGAAGCCATCGTCGAGGCCACCGTCCGGCGCGCCCGCCCGGTGGTGTTGACGGCGCTCGCTGCGATCCTGGCGATGATCCCGCTGTCCCGCTCCGCGTTCTGGGGCCCGATGGCGATCACCATCATGGGCGGCTTGTTTGTTGCAACCTTCCTGACCTTGCTGTACCTCCCGGGCCTCTACGCGCTCTGGTTCCGCAAGAGCCTTGAAGAAAGCGGCCCGAGCGAACATCTTGACCTTGCGACGCAGCATCAAGATCAACCAGAGCACGCATTTCCGCTTGCTGACGCCGCGGAATAATTGAACATTGAGTACACTGAGTTGGGCACTGCCATGGCGCTGATTTCGGAACATGTCGAAACCGACACGCGAGAACGGATTCTCGTGGTGGCGGAGCGTCTTTTCCGTCAGATCGGCTACCAGAAGACCACCGTCGCCGATATCGCCAAAGAGCTGCGGATGAGCCCGGCGAATGTGTATCGCTTTTTCGATTCGAAAAAGGCGATCCACGAGGGAGTGGCGCGCGGCCTGATGGGCGGCGTCGAGGATGCGGCGCAGGTCATCGCGACCGGGCGCGGACCGGCGGCTTCACGCCTGCGTGAGCTGATGACCACGATCCATCGCATGAACTGCGAACGCTATGTCGGCGATTCCAAGCTGCACGAGATGGTCGAAATCGCGATGCAAGAGAGCTGGGAAGTCTGCGTGGCCCACATGGAGCAGATTACCGAGACCATCGGTAGCGTTATCGCCGACGGCGCCGCGTCAGGTGAATTCGAGGTCCTTGGCGTGCCGCTGGCGGCGATGTGTGCCTGCACCGCGATGATGCGGTTTTTTCACCCGCAGATGATAGCGCAATGCGCCAACAAGCCGGGTCCTTCGCTCGACCAGATGATCGACTTTGTCCTGGCGGGACTTGCGCCGCGCGGCGGCTCACTGGCCCGATAAAAAATCGTAAGGAAACCTGAGCGTGGCGACCAAGGATTTGCATTATTACGAGCCGGTCAACGGCCACGGCCTCAAGTACGATCCTTTCAACGCCATTATCGCCCCGCGCCCGATCGGCTGGATCTCCTCCCGGGATGTCAAGGGCAACGTCAACCTGGCGCCCTACAGCTTCTTCAACGGGTTCAACTATCATCCGCCGATCATCGGATTTTCCTCTACCTCCTGGAAGGACAGCGTCGTCAATATCCAGGAGACCGGCGAATTCGTCTGGAATCTCGCGACCATGGATCTGGCGAAGCAGATGAACGCCACCGCGGCGCATGTTGCGCACGATGTGAACGAGTTCGCGATCGCCGGGCTGACGGCGGTGCCGAGCAAGCTCGTCAACGTGCCCCGGGTAGCCGAAAGCCCGGTCTCGTTCGAATGCAAGCTGACGCAGATCATCCAGCTGCAGGGCGCCGACGGCAAGAAGGTGCAGGGCTGGCTTACCCTCGGCGAGGTCGTTGCCGTCCATATCGACAAGGCCATGATCAAGGACGGCGTCTACCAGACCGCGCTGGCACGCCCCATTGTGCGCGCCGGCCGCAGGGGCGATTACTTCGAGATCAAGCCGGATGCCATGTTCGAGATGGTGCGGCCGGATTGATACCGCTCTTCTCCTTCTCCCCGCTCGCGGCAGGGGATCGCACATGGCTGAATTGAGCTGCGCGTTGATGTGGTTGTGGCCTCGCACAAGCTCCCAGCGGGTCGTCCCTGCGAACGCAGGGACCCATCACCCCTGGCCTCAAAAAGTGAAAAAAGGCCTCTACTCCGGTGCCGAAACGAGAGTCCGCGCCGCCGCGATGAGCGCAATTGCGCTCACGCTGGGGTCCCTGCGTTCGCAGGGACGACTTGTTGAAACGCCGCGCAAAACCGGAAAAATTCGCGTGCGGACAGCATAGGAAAATTCCATACGCGATTCACCTGCCGCTTGCGGGGAGGGGTGAGCCGGAACCGATGCGGTATTTTGCCGTTAACAGGCATGCTGCGCCTGGATCAATTTCGCTTTAATATCAATGCGAAGTATCAAGCGATTCTCACGCATTCCTGCTAAATTGAGCCGTCCATTCAGCGAATGCGGCCTCCCGGCCGCGCCGCTGCCTCGACCATGAGGACATCGCCATGACCTCCTTTGCATTTCGCCGTGACATCATCACCAAGCCGATCTTCTCCTGGGCGCGCGGCGTGTTGCCGGCCATGTCCGACACCGAGCGCGAGGCGCTGGAAGCCGGCGATGTCTGGTGGGACGCCGATCTCTTCACCGGCAATCCCGACTGGTCGAAGCTGCTTGCCCATGCGCCGGCCACTTTGACGCCGGAGGAACAGGCCTTTCTCACCGGTCCGGTCGATGAGCTCTGCGCGATGCTCGACGACTGGAAGATCAATTGGGAATGGCGCGATCTGCCGCCGGAAGTCTGGGATTTCATCAAGCGCCAGAAATTCTTCGGCATGATCATTCCGAAAGAATATGGCGGGCTCGGCTTCTCGCCCTATGCGCATTCGGAAGTGGTGCGGAAGATTTCTTCGCGTTCGCTGACCGCCGCCGTGACGGTGATGGTGCCGAACTCGCTCGGCCCGGGCGAATTGTTGATGCGCTTCGGCACCAGGGATCAGCAGCAAGCCTGGTTGCCGCGCCTCGCCGACGGACGCGAGATTCCCTGTTTCGGGTTGACCAGTCCGGAAGCCGGCTCCGACGCCGCGTCGATGATCGACAGCGGCATCATCTGCAAGGGCAATTTCGAAGGGCGCGATGTGCTCGGCCTGCGCCTCAACTGGCACAAGCGCTACATCACGCTCGGTCCGGTCGCGACGCTGCTCGGTCTCGCCTTCAAGGCCTATGATCCGGATCATCTGGTCGGGTCACAGGAAGACCTCGGCATTACCGTGGCGCTGATCCCGACCCATCTGCCCGGCGTTGAAATCGGCCGTCGCCATTTGCCGTCGATGCAGGTGTTTCAGAACGGTCCGAACTGGGGCCGCGATGTCTTTATTCCCCTGGACTACATCATCGGCGGACAAGAGCGCCTCGGCCAGGGCTGGAAAATGCTGATGACGGCGCTCGCCGCCGGACGCGGCATCTCGCTGCCGTCATTGTCGGCCGCGGGTGCGGCTTACGCGGCGCGCACCACCGGCGCCTATGCGCGGATTCGCGAGCAGTTCAACGTGCCGATCGGAAAATTCGAAGGCATCGAGGAACCGCTGGCCCGCATCGCCGGCACCGCCTATCTGCTCGATGCCGCGGGGCGGCTGACCTGCGCCGCGCTCAATCAGGGCCATCATCCCGCGGTGATTTCCGGCATCATGAAGCTGCACGCCACCGAGCGGATGCGGATCGCGATCGACGACGCGATGGACATCCATGGCGGCAAGGCCGTGATCGACGGTCCGCAGAATTACATGGGCAGTCTCTACCGCTCGGTGCCGGTCGGCATCACGGTCGAGGGCGCCAACATTCTCACCCGCAACCTGATCGTGTTCGGCCAGGGCGCGATCCGCGCGCATCCTTATCTCCTGGAAGAGATGAACGCGCTCGGCGACGAGGACCGCGCCAAGGGGCTGGATGCCTTCGATAAGGCGTTCTGGAAACATATCGGCCACAGCGTAACCACGCTGTTTCGGGCATGGGGCCGGAGCTGGAGCGGCGGCGCGTTCGTAACCGTGCCCGATGCCGGGGATGCGACCGGATTTTATCGCCAGCTCTCGCGCTACTCTTCGGCGTTCGCATTGTGCGCCGACATGGCCTTGCTCACGCTCGGCGGTGCGCTGAAGCGCAAGGAAATGCTGTCGGCGCGGTTCGGCGATATCCTGTCGGAACTATATTTGCTGTCCGCCGCATTGAAACGCTGGCAGGACGAGGGCCGCCAGCCGGCGGATTTCGCAGCCCTTGAATGGTGCATGGCGAGTGGCTTCCGCACCATCGAAAACCGTTTCGCGGAGATCCTGGCAAATCTGCCGAACCGGTTTGTCGCTGTCATCCTGAAATTCCTGGTCCAGCCGTTCGGCGCCCGCGTGCTCGGTCCTTCGGACCGGGTGACCCATCGATGCGCGCAGCTCGTGCTGGAACCGTCAGCGGCGCGCGATCGTCTGACGCCGGATCTGTCGCATGTCGATGATGACGGCGGCATCGCGCGGCTGGAGAAGGCGTTTTTGCTGGTCACCGGCGCCGAGGACATCGCGAAAAAGATGCGCGCCGCCCGCCTTCATGATTGGCAGGAGGCGGTGAAGCAGGGTGTCATCACCCGGGCCGAGGGCGACCAGCTCGCAGCGGCGCATGAAGCCGTTTCGAAAGTGATCGAAGTCGACGACTTCGCGCCGGAAGCGTTGTCGCCGATTTACAAAAAACCTGCCGACGTGCATCAGTTTTTCCAGGAGCTTGGTGAGCAAAGGGCAGCGAGCTGATGGCGCGACCGGTTTTTATTATCGACGGCAGCCGGACGCCGTTCCTCAAAGCACGCTCTGGACCCGGTCCATTCACGCCGGTCGATCTCGCCGTGCAGTGCGGCCGGCCGCTGCTGGCCCGGCAACCCTTTGCCCCCACCGCGTTCGATCAGGTGATCCTCGGCTGCGTCAATGTCATTGCCGATGAGATGAACCCCGCCCGGGTCGCCGCATTGCGGCTCGGCATGGGGGAAGCAATGGTCGCGTTCACGGTGCAGATCAATTGCGGTTCCGGCATGCAGTCGATCGATACCGCCTATCGCTATATCCGCGAAGGTGCCTCGGATTTGATCCTCGCCGGCGGTTCTGAAGCGTTGAGCTACGCGCCGCTGGTGTGGCCGCAGCAGGGCGTGCGGTGGTTTGCAGGGCTCGCCGGCGCCAAGGGAATTCTCGGCAAGTTAGCTGCGATCGCCAAAGCGCGTCCGGCCTATTTCAAGCCGATCATCGGCCTCGAGCGCGGGCTGACCGATCCGATCACCGAATTGAACATGGGACAAACAGCCGAAGTGGTCGGCCACCTCTTCGGCATCACGCGCGCGCAGTCCGACGCTTACGCCGCGGAAAGCCACAGGCGGCTGGCCAACGCGCAATCGCAGGGCTGGCTGAAGGGTGAAGTCGAAACTTCCTTTTCACGCGACGGCAAATTCTACCATCATGATGATGGTGTTCGGCCGGATTCCACGCCGGAGACATTGGCGAAACTCAAGCCGGTGTTCGAGCGGCCCTGGGGCCAGGTTACCGCCGGCAACTCGTCGCAAATCACCGACGGCGCATCGTGGACCATCCTTGCGTCTGAGGAGGCGGTTGCAAAACGCGGCCTGACACCAAAGGCCGTGATCATCGATAGCCAATGGTCGGCGCTCGATCCCAGCATCATGGGCCTCGGCCCGGTGCTGTCGGCAACCGAACTCCTGAAGCGCAACAAGTTGACATTGCAGGACATCGAGACCTGGGAATTGAACGAGGCGTTCGCGACGCAAGTGCTGGGATGCCTTGCCGCCTGGAACGATGACAAGTTCTGCCGCGAGATTCTTGGTCTCGATGGCGCCGCCGGACAAATCGACCAGGCCAAACTGAATGTTGACGGCGGCGCGATCAGTCTCGGTCATCCCGTCGGCTGTAGCGGCAACCGTATCGTGCTGCATCTCGTCAACGCGATGAAACGATTGGGCACCAAACGCGGCATCGCCACCGAATGTATCGGCGGCGGGCAGGGCGGCGCGATGTTGATCGAGATGGTATAGGGAACACCATGGACAGCAAAATCATGGACGTTCTCGCTGACCGCGTGCTTGAACTCGGACCGAAGCCTGAGGCGAGCGGCCCCTATCGCCATTTCAAGCTGACGCGGGATGCTGACGGCATTGCCTGGCTGCTGTTCGACCGCGAAGGCGCCAGCGCCAACACGCTGTCGGCCGATGTCATGGCGGAATTCGAT
>JAQGKC010000120.1 GCA_028290305.1 Bradyrhizobium sp. | reverse complement strand
AAGCTGAGGTTCGGCCCTTTTGAACTTTCGATTGGCGAGAGGGTACTCCGGCGCGACGGTCTAGTGCTTCCGCTCGGCGGCCGGGCGCTGGATATTTTGATCTATCTTGCCGACCGCCCGGGTGAGGACATCGCGAAGCAGGAGCTCATCGATCACGTCTGGTCGGACGTAACCGTAGAGGAGGGGAGCCTCCGGGTCCACGTGGCCGCCATCCGCAAGGTGCTTGGTGACGGCCAATTCGGCAATCGATACATCGCAAACATCAAGGGACGGGGCTACTCGTTCGTCGGCACCGTCGTCCCGCTCGCTGGTGGCACGGAAAACAGGAACGCCAAGTTACCCCCTCAAGGCAGGCTCCCCGTGCGACCGATCATGATGATTGGGCGCGAAACGGTCGTCAGCGAAGTTAGCGACAAGCTTCGAAATGAGCGGTTCGTAACACTGCTCGGCCCCGGTGGCATTGGCAAGACAACCATCGCCTTGGCCGTTGCCCGCGCCGTTGCCGAGGAGTTTGCCGGGAAAGTCCATTTTGTTGACCTGGAAAGCCTTACCGATCCACGGCATGTTGCGGGGGCCGTCGCGACATCTTTGGGACTTGCACTCAAATCGAAAGATCCCGGCCTGGAACTGCTCGACCTCGTTCGCTCGCAGAAGCTTCTTATCATTCTCGATAGCTGCGAGCACGTGATCGAGACGGTCGCGTTGCTTGCCGAGCAACTCTACCAGGAAACGGAGCAGGTCTATATTCTGACCACGAGTCGCGAATTGCTCAAAGTAGGGGGCGAGCATTGTTGCCGGGTTCTTCCCCTTGATTTTCCACCAGATGGCTCGGAGCAAACGGCAAATGCCGTGCTTCGATATCCGTCAGTTCAGTTGCTCGCACGACGCGTCGCGGCGAGGGCGGGAAGCTTCGTTCTCACTGACAAGGAGGCGCCGTTTGTCGCCGAAATGTGCCGAAAGCTGGATGGCATACCCTTGGCCATTGAGTTGGCAGCGGGTCAGGTGGCCGCCCTCGGCCTCAAGAACACCGTTGCTCGGCTGGAGTTGTTGAAATTGGCCCATCGATCGGCGGTTGCCAGACATCAGACGCTGAAGGCGACATTGGATTGGAGCTACAATCTGCTGTCTGACGGAGAGAGGATTGTTCTTCGACGCATCGCTCTTTTCGCCGGCCATTTCACCCTTGAGGGCGCGCGGCATGTCGCAGGCGAACTCGGCATAGGCGCCGGAGAAATTTTTGACGCGATCGCCGGCCTCGTTGAGAAGTCATTAATAGCAACTCGGATCGACGAAACGCAGGCACAGTATCGGTTGCTGGGAACGACGCGGGCATATGCGCTCGAAAAACTGGAGGAGCATGCCGAAGTCGACGCAGTCCTCCGCCGGCATGCGGAATACGTCGCCGGCTACCTCGAATCGAAGAGTTGCGCCGTTGGCTCTGGCAAAGGGCTGAAGTGTAACGGTTGGCGGTCGCAGTAGCCGAACGATACGGGTTCACCGCACAAAAATCGGGCGCACATTTCCTCATGCAAATGGCGGTCCTGTGGACGCGTCCAATTGAAGACGCTCTGACCTGCCTCGAGGCCGCGGCTCGATCTGTCGCGGAAACCGGCGAGATGGTCTACGCCTGCTGGAACCGTCAACATCGCGTCACCGATCTGATGGCGCGCGGCGATCCTCTCGACCAAGTGTGGCTCGAGTCAGTAGATGCCCTGGATTTCGTCCGCAAATACAAATTTGGTCAGTTGGTTATCTTGAGCATTCAGGGTTCGTCCAAAGTCTTCGCGGAGGAGCGGGAAGCGGCGCCCCCCCTCGACGAGACGGCGCTGGAAGCGCGGGTGCTCCGGGGCGGCGTTCCAATCGTTGCCTGCTTTCATTGGATCCTGCAATTGCAGCGGCACTTTTTACTGGGCAACGCGGAGAGAGCCCTTGAGTTTGCCGCCAAGGCGAAGCCAGTTCTCTGGTCGGCTCGTTTCAATCTTCAGTCGATGGATTACTGCTTCTATCATTCTCTTGCCATCGCCACGGTCTTTCCCGCGTCTTCGCCGGAGAGACGGGCAGGACTCCGTGAGGATGTTATCGCACACCTAGGGTCGTTTCAGCGATGGGCGGAGAGTTGCCCCGCGACCTTCGCGCATAAACACACGTTGATCTCGGCGGAGTGGGCGCGCCTCGAAGGACGCGACATCGAGGCCATGCCACTGTACGAGCAGGCGATCCGCTTGGCAACGGAGCGCGGCTTCCTCCAGGCCCAGGCGCTCGCCAGCGAATTGGCAGCTCGATTCTACCGCCTTCGCGGTCTCGAAAAGGTGGCAGATACTTATTTGGACGAGGCCCGCGACTGCTACGTCCGTTGGGGCGCCTGGGCTAAGGTCGCTCAGCTCGACCGGGGCCACCCCCGAGTCCGACAACAGGGACCTTTGGTCCCGAAGCCGACCATCGAGGCGCCGGTCGAGCAGTTCGATCTGGCCATGGTCATCAAGATGTCGCAGGCCGTGGCTGGGGAGATCGTCCTTGAGAGGTTAATCGAAACGCTGATGACTATTGCGGTCGAGCATGCCGGTGGCGACCGCGGCCTCCTGATTCTTCCGCACGGCGGCCAATACCAGATCGAGGCGGAAGCGAGGAGCGGTCGCGACGGCGTCAGGGTCCGTCTTTTCGGAACGCCGGTGACGCCATCGGAATTACCCGTGCTGGTCCTTGAGCAAGTCATCCACACTGAGAGCCAAGTGATTCTGGGTGACGCGCGCGAGGAGAACGCGTTTGCCGATGATGAATACATAGGCCGCAAACAGGCACGGTCGCTTCTCTGCTTGCCGTTGCTGAAACAGGCCGAGTTGATCGGCGTACTGTATCTCGAAAACAGCCTGGCGTCGCATGTGTTCACGCCGGGGCGGATCGCGGTGCTGAAGCTGCTCGCTTCACAGGCGGCAATCGCGCTGGAGAACGCCCGATTATACAGCGACGTGGCGGAACGCGAGGCAAAAATCCGACGCCTGGTCGACGCCAACATCATCGGGATTTTCATCTCGAGTCGGAAGGGTGAAATCATCGAGGCCAACGACGTCTTTCTCAAGATGATGGGATACGACCGAGAGGATATCGCCGCAGGCAACATGCGCTTGGCCGACTTGACGCCGCCGGAATGGCGCGCAAGCGCCGCCCGCGCCCTAGTGGGCATAGACACGACTGGCGCGGTTCAACCTTATGAAAAGGAGTACTTGCGCAAGGACGGCAGCCGCGTGCCTGTGCTGATCGGCTCGGCCGCGTTCGACGAACAGCAAGATCACGGTGTTGCCTTCGTCCTTGATTTGACTGAGCGCAAGCGTGCGGAGGCAGAAGCACGCGAAAGCGAGCGGCGCTACCGTGAGGCGCAACTGGAGCTCGCGCACGCCAACCGAGTCGCGACGATGGGGCAGCTGACGTCATCAATCGCTCATGAGCTGAATCAACCGATCGCCGCGGCAGTCACGTACGCGTCAGCCGCTCGGCGTTTCCTAAACGCTGAGCCACCAAATTTACATGAGGTGGATGATGCGCTCTCTCTTATTGTCAGGGAGGGCAATCGCGCAGGCGAGGTCGTCGGGCGGGTCCGCGCACTCATCAAGAAGGCGCCCGCACGAAAGGACGCGATAGCGATCAACGATGCCATCCTTGAGGTTATTGCTCTCACCCGTACGGAAGCCGCAAACAACAGCGTCACGGTGCGGACGCAGTTAGCGGCGGGCCTGCCGCATGTCCAGGGAGACCGGGTCCAGTTGCAACAGGTATTACTTAACTTGATTATCAATGCCATCGAAGCAATGCGCGACGTTGGTGAACAGGAGCGGGAATTGCTCATCAGCACCCGTAACGAACCGGCTGGTGTGTCAGTTGAGGTGCGAGATTCGGGCCCAGGCTTCGCGCCGGCGGCTCTTGAGCGCGTGTTCGAGGCGTTCTACACCACGAAACCGGGTGGTTTGGGGCTTGGGCTGTCGATCTGCCGGTCGATTATCGAAGCGCATAACGGACGATTGTGGGCGAGCCCTAACGTGTCACGTGGTGCTATCTTTCGTTTCATTGCGCCTGCTCATCCGGCCGCCGCATCGTGAGTGCAATGCCGCTTCGGATCCACGACGTTGGGTCCGCGCAAACCACCAAGTCGTCACACGTTTGTCCAAGCGTTGGGAACAACACCAACGCTAATGTTTCATGTTGAAAAATAACGCGCGGCTGATACGCCACTGGTGGTGGGGGACGAGAAATGCTGAAAGGATTCACCGCGCCTCGGTCCCCTCTCGGCACCGCGGCGCCTGGTCCCGTCGCCACCCTGGCATTTCGCAGGTGACGTGCTGGCGGTGGAGTTTTGGAATGATCCTGATTTATCAGTCCATATTCTTCCTACCGGTGTCGAACTTGACAAGAAATGTCCAGGTCACTCTGTTGCGCTCTTCACGGATTATCAGTTCACCGCGGAGAACGATGAGTATCTGGATCCTGCCAGATATCAGTGTCGCGGATTCAGCGTCCTCCTCGACGCGATATGGAAGGGGACACGAATAGCGTGGCGTCCATATTGTTATGTCGACAATGATGCTGCGTTGATGAGAGGCTGGATTCAAGGCTTTCCGAGAAAGATCGGCACGGTGCACCAGACCCGTACGTTTGCCACTACGAGCGTAGCTTCGGCGCCACTCGTGCAGGATGGCAGATTCTCGGCCTGCATGTCGGCTCAAGGCCGTTTGCTGGTGCAAGCCCGTGTTACCTTACGCGAGGGGGCCGAGCGTCTTGTTGGCGTACTCGATCGCCGGATTGTGGGGCGGCGATATTTTCCGCGGCTCTCCGCCGACTCGCACGACAAGCCAGCCGTGGATGAACTCGTTCGATGCGTCTCGGACCACCTCCTGATCACAAACATCTGGATCGGCGCGGGTGAGCTCAATTTTCCGGAAGCCTATGGCGAAGAATTGGAAGTGCTCGGACCGCTGAAGGTGGGGCGCGGATATCGATTCTCGTTCTCCTATTCCGTCATCGATATCGAGATCCTGGCAGACTTGACCGCGTAGCAATCGTGGCTAATGCCAACAAGCGCGTTGTGGATCGCAAAGGCTAGAAGGAGAACCCTGCTGGATGCTTGGACTGATTGTATCCGAGCTACTGACCAATGTGGCACGACGTACAATTCGACGCTAAACATCCAGAATTGCGAGTGAAGTTGATGCTTGCAGGCAACATCGCAAAGTGCGGGGTCTCTGACAATGTTCGGCACCTGAACCCATCCGGCGCGGTCGAGGGCTTGCGATCAACGGCGAGTTGGCCAGCAGTTTGGGCGGCCGCGTTCATACGTCTTGCGCCGCCGAAGGATCTTCCTTCCTTCTCACCTTTCCGTTGACTGAGGCCGAGCAACGCGCCGCCGGCGCGACTCATGATGTTTTGAAGCGGAGGAAGATGCGCCGCCCTCGGCGGTTGGAGGCGTCTAGAACCGAGGATCTGGGGGCTGGCTAGGCCACGTGGCGTTTTTCGGATCGAAGCGGCCTGGCGATCGCCAGACGATAATTCTCGCTACTATCTCAAGGAAGGCATCCGACCGAACAGAAGGACCGCAAGTACTTCCGCTCGATCTACTTCCGCGAGCCGGGCGGCGTTCTGTTCGATATCGCGACCGACATTGCCGGCTTTACGAGCCGGTCGAGGCCCTTGGTCGGGACTTGGAGCTACCGAACTTTCTCGAACCGCGTCGCAAGGAGATCGATGGCGTGCTGCCCGTTCTCGAGAAGGCGGCGTCGTGACGAACGTGTTCACCTACCGCTTCGTGTCGTCGAAGGAAGTAGGAACGCCTACGCTCCTTCTCCTGCAAGGTACCTTGATGTCGTTGCGACTGGGCACGCTCGCCGGCGACGCTGCTGCGCGCCATGGTGCCTGACCATGAGATCGCAGATCAGAATGGGCCTTTATCAGTTGGGAAACCCCGCGGATCTTTGGAACCTGCGCCCGAAGGGAAACCTTTCGTATAGGCGTCCAACACCATGAGATAAAGGGCGCTTACCTCCGTACAATGGAATAACCGATTTTCGTCGGCCAATCTTTCAGCCGGTCGGGCGCCGATTGCTTGACCGTGAGGCGCGTTCACAAGAGCGAGGTTTGACCCACAGACGGAGCTGGAAGATGAGGCACGAGAGAGGAATAGAGGCGCTAGATCTTCATCCGATAATCAAATGCCTCGTTGAGACCCGGCTTGCTTGGCAGTTGTCCGTTTCGGATATCGCCGCGCGAATGGGGTCCAGCTATTTCACGCTGAGAAGGTACGAGAGAGGCGCCGAATTCCCCAGCGGCAAGATGCTCCTAAAGTGGGTTGACGTGCTCGGATTCGAGCTTGTCCTGCGGCACAAGAAGTCAGCTGCCACTATGACATTAGCGGATTTGTTGCGGCCGAGCCGGTTACGGATTCGCTATGAGCCTAGCTTCACATATGCGAGCCGAACGCGATCGAGTTACCTACGTTCAATTGAGCCGCTGATCGCGATCGTCTTAGATTGCATGAGTTGGAAGAGCGCACGGGCTCATGAAGTGCGACCGTGACAAAAGGATGATCGACGAACAGCGACGATAATACTAAGAGGAGACTACAATGCCCAACTTCTCCGAAAGTCTTAGATCTGGCAGAGTCGCGCGATGCGCAGTTTGTGATGGCAAGTTTGGTCTCGTCCGGAACTACTCGTGGCGAACCCCCCTTTGTTCCAAGAAGTGCGTCGATTGCTTCAGGGCTCGCCGGGCAAGTGATCGCAATTGGCTGTCCTGGCTCCAAATCGCCTTGGACCAGGCGCCAGAGAATCGCGCGAGGTCTCTATGACCTTCCAGATCTCACAACGAGGCAAGGAATACTTAAAAACAGCACAGACTTTGCTCCGCGCTGCCCAAACCATGACCGACCGAGCGGTTGCGGGCCAGCTTAAGTCCCTTGCCGACGACTACCAGCGGCGAGCTGAGAAAGCTTCGCATGTTGATGCGGCCAAAGCATTCGCTCGATCGGCTGCTAACGCTGAGGGCGAGTGGCCTGCATCACCTGATGGGCAGCGTCACAGCCGACATGCCGGAGAAAATGACTAGTAATGTAGGGATGTTCGGCACGGGGCCAGTTGTCATCTACACAGTCCATCTGAACCACTCCAATGGGCCGGTCGTGTAGCCCAACGATATATGCACAATATATGCACAATAGACCGGCATCTCAGCCTCCGAGTAACACGAACGCCTCTTTGATGAATTTGTAGGTCCCCACGCGCATAACGACTGGGACAACCTGAAAATCCAGCAGCAGTCGGTTGACGCAGTCCGGCTGCTGTTCGTGCGGAAGGTGCCCGTTCCTGGGGAAAGGCGTTGCCGCAGCATGCCTACGCAAAACATCGTAAGGCGCGGCGTTCTCGTGTTTCAACCCCTAGCCTGAACACCGGGTGGTCCGATTGTCTGTTTGGACCGTGATTTGGACATCAAGCTCACCGCGCGCACGAACACCGTCATCAATCCGACGGCACGGGGCACAACACATGTCGCGGACAAAACGTCATGAATGCTCCCCATACGATTTTGCATCGCTGTCTATTCACGCGGTCTTGGTCGCAGCGCCGAGGCGAAGCTGCCTCTGAGCGCGCAGCAATAGCCAAGTCGCGGCAAACGTCTCCAAGCGGCGGGACGAATTCTGGGATTTGATGAACGAGTTCGATCCGAAAGCTGTTCCCATCGGAACGTTGAAGGTGACGAGAGGAGCAACCAAGACATGCCGGCGGAAAGCGGGGGTAATTCGTGAACAACACCGCCAATGCCGCCGAGGCTGTCCCGCACCTCGTTCGTCGAGTCCTCCATGTCGTCTTTGCCTCGACTAGTGGTCACACGGAGTACGTGGTGGATGCGCTGATCGACTCTTTGAAGAGCATTACCCCAGGCTGGGAGATCGAGGAAACGATGGCCGAGAAAACGCAGCCACAGGATTTGTTAAGCGGAGATGTTCTCCTGCTCGCCTCCTCGACCTGGAATACAGGGGGCATCGAGGGACAATTGAATCCACACATGTGGGTGCTGCTCCATGACAAGGCGAAGACTCTGCACTTGGCCGGCAAACCGTGTGCGTGCATCGGACTTGGAGACCATCGATACTTCTACACGGCGCGAGCGGCCGATCATTTGCAGCACTACGTTAAGGCCCATCACGGTCGGCTGATTGTTCCAACGCTCAAAATCATAGACGAGCCCTACGGCCAGGAGGAGGCAGTAAGAGTTTGGGGCAAACAGTTGGTGGATGCTTCGAAGCCGGTAGATTGGTGTTAGGCGATGCCCCGCATCTCTCTCAAAATCGTCGGCGCTTCGGGACAGGGAATAAACTCCATTGGCGCAATTATCGCCAAGGGTCTCAAAAGATCCGGCTACTGCGTGTTCGGCTACCGCGAGTATCCCTCGCTCATCAAGGGCGGCCATGCGAGCTATCAACTGGACATCTCGAATCAAGGCGTCCGCAGCACCGAAACGAAGGTGAACGTGCTTGTCGCGCTCAACCATCACGGTCTCGAGCTGAACATGGATGAACTGAAACGGGGAGGGATCGTGCTGCACGTGACACCCGGGTGGCAGTTTCCGGAGCATCATCAGAAACTGATCGCGGAGCGAAGCCTTCGCGTCGTCTATTTCCCGGTTGATGATATGCTCAATCGCCTCGGCGCGCGGGCAATTCTGTCGAACGTGCTGCTGACCGGCTTTGTCTGGTCCATGCTGGACCAGGATATCGATGCCCTCAAGTCCCTCGTCGGAGAGACGTTTGCAAAGAAGAAAGCTCTGCTCGAACTCAACATGCGATGTATCGACGAGGGATATTCCTTTGTCGATCCAGAGCAAGGTACGATCTCCGTCGCGTTGCCGCCGCCTGACAAGGGTTTCGCCAGCCACCTTTTAATTACCGGCAGTCAAGCGATGGGACTCGGCGCGGTTCATGCGGGGGTGCGGCTCTATGCCGGCTACCCGATGACGCCCTCCAGCCCGCTTCTGTCATTCATTGCCGAACTCGAAAACAAGACTCACATGGTGGTTAAGCAGGCGGAAGACGAAATCACCGCCGCGCAGATCGTGAGCGGGGCAATGTACATGGGAACCCGCGCGCTCACCGCCACCTCCGGTGTCGGATTTGATCTGATGAGCGAGACACTGTCTCTGAACGCCATGATCGAAAACCCAACGGTGTTCGTGCTGGCGCAACGCCCCGGTCCGGCGACGGGCCTGCCGACCTGGACGGCTCAAAGCGGTCTCTTGCAGGCTGCGAATTGCTCTGCCGGCGAATTCACGCGCTGCGTGATCGCGGTCAGCAACAGCCAGGATGCCTTCGAGTTGATGCCGGTCGCGTTCAATCTGGCGGAGCAGTATCAAATCAGTGTCATTGTCCTCACCGACAAGCAGATCGCGGAGGCGCTCTACACGCAACACCCTTACGATCTGGAAAAGGCCGATATCGATCGCGGCCGGCTCGTTGTCGATCCCGAAAAGCTGAAATTCCTGAAATCTTCTGATCGATTTGACCTGCACGCCAAGGGCGGCGTTTCGTTGCGGTGGCTCCCCGGCAGCGACGCGGCGACCTATTGCGCCCAGGGCGACGAACACAATTCCATGGGCGCCGTGGATGAGTCCTGCCTCAATGCCAAGTTGCAGATGGAAAAGCGGTTGCGGAAGTTCCATGCATTAAAGACGGGGCTTCCGGCACCTCATTTGAGTGTCGGTGGTCGCGGCGCAAAGACGACCGACTGGATGGATGCAGGCGACGAAATCGAGTTGCTCGCGATCGGCTGGGGAAGCACCGGTGACGTATTTCAGGACGTCATGGGCAGCGATGAACTGCGAGGGCGGAAGATCGCGTATTTGCACTACACGTATCTCTGGCCGCTCCGCACCCGGGAGCTTCAGAGATTGGCCAAGCGGTCGAAACACGTTGTCCTGGTGGAGCAGAACTATCAGGGGCAGTTGGGCATGCTCATCAGGATGGAATGCGGCCTGGATATCCCGGATAAAATTCTCAAGTACGACGGCCGACCGTTTTTCTACGATGAGCTTCTTTCGTCGGTGATGGTGAGATGTGCGGGCACCTCGGAAAACGAGGAGAATCTTCCCGGTTTCGACCATGCAGGTACCTCATCATGAATATCGCTCTGCAGACCCGCCCGCCCGCTCTTTCCGACTACTATTCGGAAACCAAATGCATCTGGTGTGACGGCTGCGGCAACTATGGCATTTGGACGGCCGTGAAGTATGCGCTGGTAGAACTGAATTTGCATCCGTGGCAGGTTTGCCTTTGCTACGATGTCGGGTGTAACGGCAACGGCTCGGACAAGATTGAGGGCTACCGCTTCCATGGACTCCATGGTCGCGTCATCCCATTTGCGGCAGGCGCGAAGCTTGCAAACATGAAGGTTCCAGTCATCGCCTTCGCCGGGGATGGCGCGACTTTCTCGGAAGGTATCGGGCATTTGGTCCATGGCGTGAGGAGCAACTATCCCATCACGTTCGTCCTGCACAACAATACAAACTACGGGCTGACGACCGGGCAGGCGAGTTCACTCACGCCACAGAGCCAGCCAATGAACACGAGCCCCAACGGGATTCCCGAGCATACATTGGCGAGCATGGACCTGATCTTCTCACTCAACCCCACCTTTGTTGCGCGTGGCTTTAGCGGCGACATCAAGCTGATGACTCGTATTCTCAAGGCGGCCATTCAGCACCACGGCTTTGCCTTCGTCGAGATGCTCCAGGCCTGTCCGACATACAATCACTTCGCGACACACGAATATCTGCTGGACAGGTACTTCGATGCAAATGCCGATGGTCACGACCCAGGCAATCTGCAGCAGGCGAAGGCGCTCGCTACGCAGGTTCAGGATCGCATCGCCTGCGGCATTCTCTATCAACGCGAAGACATTTCGCACTTCTATGACCAGCTAATTCCGCGGCAAGGGCTCGAGACGACCTGCGTGGAGGAGGTGCGGAGGTATGA
>JAQGKC010000089.1 GCA_028290305.1 Bradyrhizobium sp. | reverse complement strand
GCACTGCCGACGGCATCGTGGTGCTGACCGGCGGCTCGTCGCGGGTGTCGGACGCGATGGAATTGCTGGCCGACGGCTATGGCAAGCGGCTGTTGATCTCGGGGGTACGCCCGACCAACGACGCCAGCGATATTTCCCGGTCGTTGCCCGACAGCCAGCCATGGCTCAGCTGTTGCGTCGATCTCGACCGTTCCGCCGTCAATACCCGCAGCAATGCGGCGGAGACGCGGCGCTGGGCGCACGACCGCGGCTTCAAATCGCTGATCGTGGTGACATCGAATTACCATATGCCGAGGGCAATCGTCGAACTGTCACACGCGATGCCCGATATTGCGCTAATTCCATTCGCAGTGGTCGGTGACAAATGGCGCGATGAACCGTGGTGGACGAGTGGCACGACGTTGCGGCTGTTGTTATCGGAATATGTAAAATACGTCGCCGCCGAGGTGCGGGTGCGCCTGGCTGATGTCGGCCTCGAACTGACGCCTGAGGCTGCGGACCTGCCGGCCGGATCCCTCACGCCACGCAAGCCGGCGACGGCTCAAGCCAACTGATCGGGTTTTCGATGGTTTCGATTTTCTTGCGTTCGCTGGTCTACAACGTGCTGTTTTACCTGTTGCTGGCGTTTTGGGTGACCTTGGGAATCCCGACCTACCTGATGCCGCGCTGGGCCATCATGAATATCGCCAGATATTGGGCGCGCAGCAGCATCTGGCTGATGCGCGTGATCTGCAACACCAAAGTGGAATATCGCGGGCTCGAGAAGGTTCCGAAAGGTCCGCTGATCGTCGCATCGAAACATCAATCGATGTGGGAAACCTTCGCGCTGCTGCAGTTCTTCGATCAGCCGCTTTTTATTCTCAAGCGCGAACTGAGATGGATTCCCCTGTTTGGCTGGTACCTGATCAAGTCGAACATGATCGGGGTTGACCGCAAGGCCGGCGGCCGCTCGTTATTGGCGATGGCGCGCCGCGCCGGCGAGGAAGTTCGGCGCGGTCGCCAGTTGATTATCTTCCCCGAGGGCACGCGAACCCCGGTGGATGCGGCGCCGCATTACAAGACGGGCGTCGCCCAGATCTATGTCGACAGCGGCGTCACGTGTGTGCCGGTTGCACTCAATTCGGGGCTGTTCTGGCCACGCCGTACCTTCATGCGCTATCCCGGGACACTGGTGGTGGAGTTCCTCGATCCGCTGCCGCCCGGCATGTCGCGCCGTGATTTCATCTCGCGCGTCTCGACGGTGATCGAGGACGCCACCAATCGGCTGGTCGAGGCGGGGCGGCGCGAGCAGGCGCAGTTGTTCGGCCGCGTGCCGAGTTCAGCGTCGGCGAAAGCGTAATGCGGTTGTTGTTTCTCTTCGGGGAAGGGTGACGTCATAGATGCAGCGGCGTGCCGTCATGCAGCATCAACGCGAGTTGGTGCAATTGCCCGTCGCGGAAGCCTTGCGCCTCGATCGATTTCACAGTGGACAGAACGTAGTCGCGATTGTTTCCGGAACGGCCGTGCCCCTGCTGCACGTAGCGAAGCTGTTCGGCCAACGAGAGCCGTCCGGCATATTGTACATGGCCACGATCGACCACATAGGCCAGCGCGCTGACCCTTTGTCGGGCTTCGTTTTCAAGCCAGACCGAACGCGTCACCTCCCGATAGACGTTGGTGGTCTGCTCGCGGCCGCGCAGGTAGTCCACGGTGTTGCCGCGTTGTTTCGCCGCAACCCGGAAAGCGATGCCGCGGCAGGCGCCGCCGCGGTCGAGCCCGAGCACAAGGCCGGGCTTTTCCGGCGTCCCGCGATGGTCGAACGAATAGACGCACAGCGCGCGATGCTCGCCGATCAAGCGTGCCGGGACTTGCTCGATGAACTCGAAGCCCGGTCGCCACATCAGCGAGCCGTAGCCGAACACCCAGAGGTCGCCTTTGGTCAATTCCGTTTCGGGCACGATTTTCGCCGGCATCGGCTGCACGCCTAGCAGAATTTCACGTGTTCTGAAAATGCGTTAACCTGATGTTGGCGACGCGCATCGCTTTATTGACAAAATCCTCGGTCAAAGGCTCGCCACATGTCAGATATGACCATCGCGCCGCGCCGGCGCCCGCTTTGGCGTCTTTTCTTCATGCCCGTCTTGCTCCTTCTCGCCGCCGCGGCGTGGAGCGCGTTCTGGTTCTATTCCGCTTCCAGGGTTGACGAGACCGCGGACGCCTGGCGTGCGCGGGAGGCCAAATCCGGCCGGGTTTACGATTGCGCCAGGCGCTCGGTGGCCGGCTATCCGTTCCGCCTCGAAGTCCGTTGCGACGGCGCCAGTGTGTCGCTGCAGTCGCAGACCGCGGGGCAGGACGCAACGCAAGCGCCGATCACGGCAAAGCTCGGCGAAATCCTGGTGGTGGCGCAGATCTACGATCCGAAATTGCTGATCGCGGAATTCGCCGCACCCGCGACGATTTCCGATCGCGCTGGTTCTCCCTGGATGACGGTGAACTGGAGCACGGCCCGCAGCAGCGTGGTGGGACTGCCGGCCGTCCCGCAGCGAATCTCTCTCGTGTTCGACGATCCCGCGATCGATCGCGTCAACGGATCGGTGCAGACGCCGCTGGCGCGTGCAAAACATATCGAACTGCACGGCCGTCTCGTCGAAGGCTCGCCATCGGATCATCCTGTGATTGAAACCGTGTTGCGGATCGCAGGCGGCAGTTTGCAGGAGGTGCATCCGCTGCTCGCGCAGCCGTTCGACGCCGACGTGCGGACGCTGCTAAGCGGTCTGAAGGATTTTGCGCCAAAACCCTGGCCGCAGCGGTTTCGTGAAATCCAGGCCGCCGGAGGCCATGTCGAGATCGTGCAGTCCCGGATTGCGCAGGGCGACCTGGTCGCGGTCGCTGCTGGCACTCTGGGCCTTAGCGCCCAGGGCCGTCTCGACGGCGAATTGCAGATGACGGTGGCCGGCATCGAGAAGGTAATTCCAGCGCTCGGCATTGACAAAATGCTGGATGAGGGCGTGCCGCAGGCGACGCTCGATCGGGTCGCGCCGGGCGTCAAGACACAGGACGTCAACAATCTGCTCGGTGCGCTCGACCGCGCGATTCCCGGTCTCGGCAAGGTGGTCAAGCAAAACGCCAATGTCGGCGTCGCCGCAGGTATCAACGCGCTCGGCAAGGAAGCGGTGCTCGAAGGCAAGAAGGCGCGGGCATTTCCGCTGCGCTTTGTCGATGGCGCGGTTTATCTCGGCCCGCTGAAAGTGGCACAGATCCCGCCGCTGTTTTGACCGCGTGCGATAACGCGCGGGTCGCCGAAGCGTGATCGACCTTCCCCTGCACGCCGGGAATGCGAGAGCCCAGATGTCAGTCTTGTCCTTAGACGGTACGCAAATTTTTTGCGGCCGATGACCAAGGAGAAGATCGATGACCAAATTTAAATTGCTCAGTACGGCTTTGATTTTGTCGGCGGGATTCGCCACCCCCGTATTTGCACAGGCGGCTATCTCGGAGCCCGGCGCCTATGCATTTTACCATCCCAATGGCGATCTCGGCATCGGATCGTCGCGGCCGGCGTCCGATGCATTGGCGATGGCTGTACCTCACAGCAGCTTCTTCAGGATGGCGCGGCATGGTCACATGTCCCACCGGGTTGCTGCGAAGCGTGCCGATCGATACGACGTGCGGTGACAAGGAGCTCGCTCGCTTTGCCCGCTCTCCGTTGCGGGAGAGAGGGCAGGGCGACGTACCCCAGCTACTCTGCCTTCTTCCCCAATTGCGCGTGCGGACGGCCGAAATCAGGCGCTGCGGAATCCTGGCCGATCTCCACGATGCCGCGGCGGATCGCGCGGGTGCGGGTGAAATGCTCGAACAGCGCCTCGCCGTCGCCGCGGCGGATGGCGCGGGTGAGCTTCGACAGGTCTTCCTGGAACAGGCCGAGCATTTCCAGCACCGCATCCTTGTTGGCCAGAAACACGTCGCGCCACATGGTGGGGTCGGACGCCGCGATACGGGTAAAGTCGCGAAAACCGCCGGCGGAGAACTTCAGCACCTCCGAACGAGTCACGTCTGCGAGCTCGTCGGCTGTGCCTACGTTTGTGTAGGCGATCAGATGCGGCAGTTGGCTGGTCACCGCCAGCACCAGATCGTGGTGCTCCGCCTGCATGATC
>JAQGKC010000055.1 GCA_028290305.1 Bradyrhizobium sp. | reverse complement strand
GCCAGGGAGCCATTCGCGGGCACGAAGACATCGATCGAATAAGACGAAGCGATCGTCTCGCAGAGCGTTATCAACGACGTGTTGGCGTTGACCTTGTCGAGCCTGCACGAACAATCGACCATATCGGCGCATTTGCCACGCCCGGAGATGGTGATGTCGTGCGCGCGCGCCGTCATGACGTTCTCGACCGTCTCCACAAACCCGGACAACACCGTTGTGTCACCGATAGCGATCTTGATTGGCGCGCCTTCCTTGGCAATCAGCTTCAATGTGTTGGCGCTCGCCGAACACGTGAGCTCGAACGAAGAGGTGGCGACCTGAATCGAACGTGTGATGCGCACCGCTTTCCAGCCGGTAAGCATCAGGGCGTCATCTGTCATCGTCACCCGGACTTCATCGCGCGCGGGCGCGGCGCCGACCATGTCGACAATTCGATCTGCATTCGGCATCAGAACGCCCCGGGCGAGTATGCGAATTGATCGCCAAGGGGTGCTTGTTGCCGATCGGTGGTGAGTGTCGTGTCAACGTTAGCCGGCGCCGACACGTTCACATTCGTTCCCGCGGGCGCGTTTTTATGGATGATCTCGATCTTCATGCGGCCGCCATCTTGGGTCGCGGGCCCGAGCTGAGAATCCAGCTGCCGCGCGATCTCAGCGCGCCGATCACCTTCAGCAGGATCCTGCGGACGTTCGTACAAGCCGGAGATACGCCGCGCGGCGGTCGCCGCATCGTTCGTCGCCAGCAAAGCTTTACCGGCCGCTGCTTCCGTCGTCTGCAGCTCGACAAGTGAATACGCCATCTGGTCTTCTCGAGTCGACGTGGCGAGCGGTCGCTCGAAGCGATCTTGAAAACCCTTCTGGCGATCGGGATGCCATTGATATAGGCCAACAGCTTTGCCGTTGTCACCGACGGCCCTTTCGTCGAACATGCTTTCGCGCTGGGCGTTTGCCGCCATGCCGATGGCTTGCGAACGGCTCAGGCCGTGATTTACATACCACTCCACCATCGAACGAGCAGCTTCAGTCTGATCCGGTGCTCCGCCCAAGCCAGTCTGAAACGATCTGTCACCTCGACCGCGCAGATCGTTTCCGAACTGCTCGAAACCCCTCCAAAGACGCTGTTCAGTACTGTTCTCCTGTCCTGGCTGTGCCTCCGGGTGGGGGCGCCCGCTGAGAGAATCTATGCCGAACTGAAGCGAACTAAGAACCCCTTCAAGCGCCGGTTCGAGGCCACTCAGTACTGTGGTTTTCAACCGATCGTAGGTGATAGAAAGCTTCGCAGATGCATCTGCATAGTCCCGTGCACGCTGAATGTCAGTAGCGTCCGGAATATAGCTTTTAGCAGCTTTCAAATCGGCGGCCACTTGGCCCGGACCACGGTTCAGGAAGTCCGTTAATTGGCCGGCGCCGGCGGTATTAAGAAAGTTTTCCGCGCCGCCATATTTCCCTTGAGAGCGCAGCGTTTCGGAATATGCGGCCAATTTGGTCAATACCGACTCGATGCTTTCCATCCGCGTCGGATCAGTCGAAATACCGGCCGCCTGATACCGCTTGAGCGCTTCCGGATTCCGATTGTTGATCGCATCGCTGTAAGTCTGGCGTACCTGCTCTATGCCGCCGTTCGCCTCCTCCGGCGACAGGCCGGCGAGACGGCCCGCATATTGGAGCCCATACGCAGTTGTCGTCGGCAGACCAGTGCGAATGCCCAGATTGTTCATCGAGCGCACCGACGATGCCCATTGCGACTCGATTTGCCCAAGCTTTATAACAAGCCCGGCAATCGCGCCGGCGATCAGTCCGCTGCCGCTTACGAATTTCGATACCGCCGATAACGCGCCGCCGCTCGAGGTAAGGCTCATCGACAATGAGTCGGAGAGTTTGCTCAGCTTGCCGCTCTGCGCCTGCCCACTGAGCTCTCCGAGCGCGCGACGTACCTTTCCGATCGGACCCGACGCCTGGTCGGTTGCCGAAATTACGAAATTAATCTTGCTGGCCACGTTGGCTCCAAGCGATCCGCCGAATTAGGAGGAAAGCGCCTTGAATGTTTTTGGCATGAACGCCGGATGAATCGGCGAACCCTGCGCGACGATCTCGTCTGCGCGACTGGCGTCGCGATATAGCTGATTCGCCAACACCAGCGCCGGCATCGATCCCTTGAGGCTGATCGTAGTAATTGATGCCAATCCAGCGCCGCGCGTGTTTAAGTCCTGAACGACTGCCTCGCGAAGGGCGCGCAACGCTTCATATGTCTGATCCTCGCCCTGGTCGCCAGCAACAAGGATCTCCGCATCGAGCAGCGTCGTGACCGTGTTGCGTGTGCTCATCGCATCATCAGCCGAGGTCGGCTGATAGGTCGACGAGGCTTGTGCCAGCGTGGCCAGCGCGGCGCGCCTGAACAGGTCACCGCACGCGGCTTGCATCGTCGCCATTCCCGTACCGATCGGCGAGTTGGTTGTCGCAGCAGCAGGATAGAAATTGGCTAGTTCCGCGAGGAGACGCAACCCGTCAGCCGGGTCCGGCGCGGCAGCGAGTACAGCAGATGCAAGATTCTGAGCCGCGGTCGCGAATGCAGCGGTCGAACTCGCGTCCAGACCCGTCGCAGCAGATCCCAGGCTGACGGCGGCCGAGGAAACGGCGGCTCGATTCACCGTCGCTTGTGCGATCAGATCAGCCGTCGTGACGCCCGCCGCCTGCGTAGGAGGTCCCTGATACTTGCTGAACGTCGGGACGGTGGCGCTCCCGGCGAATCGGCCGAAGTTGCCAGGCAATGCAAAGACCAGTCGCACGAGGTTCCGTGCGTCCCCCACCAGGTTCTTCGCGTTCGTGTACCAGGTAAGCGCTGTCGAGACGGCCATTCCCACTACTGAAGCGCCCTTGGCGATCGCGGTGAGCACGCGGCTTGCAAAGTCGGCCGCGGCCGAGAGCCCGAGTGCAGAAATCGCGGAGGAGATCGCATTGCTCGAGGAACTGGCCGATGTCGGAAACAGTTGCTGGCCGGCCTCCATGAAATCGAACTGCAGCTCGAAGTAACGGCCTTTGTCCCAGCGCTCGATAGTCCTGAAGTCGAGGATGCTGACCGTGCGGCGACCGAGCGTCGCATGTATCAGCTCGCCGTCGTCCTTCGTCTCGCACATCTGGATCATGACGTCACGACGCTGAATGACGTCGTCACCGACCAGATACCCGATCACCTGAAAGCGTCGCGCAGCGCGGCCGAGATCTTCGATCCACGGTGTGTCGCGCTTCGGATATTCGTGAACCGCGTTCCGGCGGCCAAATCCGCTTTCGCCACCCAGGGACACGAACGGCATCTGCCTGAACGACGCCGGGCGCAGCTGCTCCTGGTAGCTCAGAGCAGTGCCGCCGAGGCGAGCTGCCAGAGACTGCGCCAGATTTCCGATGCCTGAGGCCGTTCCCAGGACTGCGCCCGCGCCGCCACCGATATTCATTGAGACTCCGTTACGGCTTTGCCGCTCGTTGGCGCGTTATTCGATTGGCTTCCGCCAGGTGCCGGAGCGTTTCAGACCAGGTCTGGCCCCACGTGACATCGGGCGTCCATCCCCAGAAATGCATGACATCGGCGACGACGTGCTCCCAATTGCGGGGCAAATCATTGAGGCCGGCGATCAGTCGCCCG
>JAQGKC010000409.1 GCA_028290305.1 Bradyrhizobium sp. | reverse complement strand
CACCCAAGTGCAGGCGAAGAAGTATCTTCTGACCAACTGGGCGCAGATTGAGAGAATGGCCCGAGATTACTTGGAAAGCGGAACCCACAATGGTGGTGAGGTGAAACTCGTGATGCCGTGAGTGCATCGCGCTGGGGATACTGAGGCCGAAACCGGACGAAAGCGGCCCGACGTGGCCGTAAGTACCCGCAGCAGTATCGTCGTCATTCACCGGCAGCGCGCAGGGCGGCTTGAGCACTCCATTTACAAATGTTCAGCCGTCGCTGATCACCATCTGCCTGCTGTTCGTGGGGGCCTGATTGTGTTGGCCGCGCGCACCATTTTCATTTCACTCGTTCGGTCTCATCTAAGCGCGACGCTGCCGGGCCGTCAGCATCGAGGCCAGGCCCGCTGGCAAGTCGGCCATCTTTATTTGTTCAGGAGGAATGTGATGCGCGACAAGCTCGATTAGCGTGTTCGCTAGCCAACGAAAGCGGCACCGGCGATGATGGGCAAAAATACTAGGAAAGTTTCGAATCGGCGCACTGCCATTGGCAACCCTCGTTATGTGGCTGCCGGCGCCTTACGCGCAATTGCGCGCTTGGCCGGCGCGGTACGCGGTCGTGCTTCTGCTGAAGCCTGCGCCGCCGTGACGTGCATACCAAGCGCGGCGCAAAGCGCCACGATTCCCAAAATACGCATTTTCTGAGATCCCCCAGACTCGTCGCCACCATAGGCGTGGGAACCGGGCAGGGCAACCGCTACTTTACGATGTCATGTCGCCGGTGGGGCACTTGCCAGGGAACCAAATCCGCCCATTCCGGCTTATCGCGGACCGTTCGCAACACGGAGATTTTGATGAGACTAGCAAAGATCGCTTTGGCTGGTTCTGTGCTCACGACCATCAGTTCTGTGGCATTGGCCCAGCAAGGGCTCACAGGAACAGTCACCCAAATCAACCGGATTGACGGGACCATCGCAATTCGACAGACGCAAAGCGGCACTGTCGGAGCGAATACCGGCGGCGCTACCGAACAATTCAAAGTAAAAGACGGCTTGTTGGAGGACACATTGCACGCTGGCGCCAAGGTCACATTTTCCGTTAGCGAAACGGGCGGGACGAAGACAATCAGGAAACTAGAGAAACAGTAAATTTAGCAAGCTGCCGGTGAGGCCGTTCTTCTGCAAACGGCCAGCGATTTTTTTACCGCCATCAGCGCTTTGCCTTCAGCCCAAGTTCAACCAGTCGGCGGATTGCTTCCGACCGCGATACCTCGTGCGCTTCAGCCCAAGCATCAATCTGAGACGTAACACCGGCGGGCAGTCGCACAGCGCTGACAGGGGTGGTCTGTTCCAGTGTTCCAATGATTTCTGGCGGATTCCCGCGAACAACAATCGGCTGGTTCATAATGTTACTCGAATACTAACAATAAAAACCGAAGGCTACCCGGAATCGCGGGGCCGCGAAAGGGCTGGTGGGAATGATAAATTGCCCCTTTGCCATCAACCCTAACTCCACCAGCCTGCGTTGGGTCGGGCAGGTAGGTTCATGTTGGCGGCTATTCATCTTCGTGTCGGATATAGCCGCCGTGCAGAACGTCTTTCCGACGTTCGTTCCTCCGTACGACATATTTGATGGCGAGGACGGCAACTGTCAGTCCCGCCAGGATGAAGACGACATCTGGCAGAGTCACCTAGTCTTCGCCTTCAGCGCGATATCGACCAGTCTGCGAATGGCTTCCGAGCGATCTAATGAGCGCTCAGCTGCCCACCTCTCAATGCCTGCGATCAACGCATCCGGCATGCGGGCTGCGACTAGCCTGTCTACACCAGTGGCAGGGCGCCCGACTTTTCGTTTAACTGATATTGACTTCGCCATAATTTTCGCTTAACAGAAATTCGGGGCCGGTGGAAGTCACCGGACAGCAGGGGTAACAAATGACTAATCTCAGCAGTAACGCTAGCGTCGCCATCGATCCGTCCACGCCTTTTTGCGCACGGACTTATTACGCAGCCCTTCGAGACTTGGGCGTAGACTCAATCGTCGTTCAAAAACGGGATGGCGGCTTGGGCGAGTACAGAACTATCGGGGCTAACAATGGTGTTGGCGATACCAGTCCGTTTCATACCTGGGTGATGAACGGCGACCCGGATCAATCGTTGTGCCGCGAACATGCGATTGCGGCGTGGGAGAACCGGGCAGGTGGCCAGGAAGTGCTTCTACTCGGAGTCTGATCAGTCTTCGATCACACAGCTGGCGCTCGAAAGGGTGCCGGCTGTCTCGCCCAACGTCATCTGCCGAAAAAAGTCACGGGTTTTGGCTATGATCGACGCCAGTACGCCTATATGGCGCCAGTTGAAATTAACGACGTCGTCCCGTCCTGATTGGTTACGATCCTCGTCTGAACGGCGCTCTCGGCCCACGTTAGTATGAAGGCCCCGGAACTCGCTCCCTTGTTTTCTTCCCTGACAGACAAAAGAGTTTTCATTTTTCCAATCCTATTGGGACTGCGGCTTCGTCATGATTACGCGAAAAGCTCCGCGCCGGGCTTGGGTGAACTCATGGTCCAGGTAGTTTGGTCACATATTGAAATAGATCCGTCATGCTCCACCAGCGGAAAGTTGAAGAACCGTAAATCAGCACGCCATAATCAATCTAACGGCCGGCAACCCGGCCACCCCACGAAAAGGACTAACCTAAATATGTCGAATGATCTTGTCGTACAGTTGGGCGCAAAGCTGGAGCATATGCTACGCCGTATCCTAGGTGGGGAGACCTGCAATCAGCTTGCGCAAGTCAATCATTGCGTTGTCGATAATGTCCCTCGTAGCGTGCTTCGCTCCGCTACGGAATTCTATAAACATCAATGATCCTTCCAAAGCATCGCCCAACATGAAGTTGCCAAGAGTGTTCGGCTCGTTGATGATTTGTTTGTGATCGCTTACGACGCGCGGCGTTTTTCCGGTCAGCCGACCATGTTTGAGCGCAAAGGCTGCATCTCGAAAAATCTCCGCATACATTGAGTTGGCGGCATATTCATCTTTCCAGGCCGAGTCCTTGCCCTTGTGCTTGGCTACTCTTGGGTCGTTACGGTCGACGAGATAGAAAAACGTTATCCCCATCAACGCATCCATTGTCAAAAACGCGTTCGCCACCGCTCTGTGGCTGTCAGGGTTTTGAAGAGCATCGGTTGCGTTAGGTTCAACAACCTCATTGAGAAATTCGTGCGGTGTCATTTCTGTTCCTGCTTCGTGATGGCTTAGCAGATGTGTGGCTGTGCTCTAGCGCTACATCACCACTATCGCCAATTGCGCGTGATGTTGATCCGGAGGGTTTAGCGCGCTTGAGGCGGCGGGCGCCATGGCCAAGGGGGAAGGGTGGTAGCGTTTGAGTCTCGCCCGTCTCGTTTCCCGTTCGCCTTCATTTCCGTCTGCTCATCATCGCGCTCAGCGTCCCTCTTTTGACGAAGTGCGAGCCCGATAAATCCCAACACCACTAGGACGGCTCCGGCTACCATCAACCAATGCGGATATTGCATTGCGGAGCCCTCCTACTGAGCTAGCGCCTCACTTATTCGCCTTCAGCCCCATCTCTACAAGCCGACGGATGGCAGGCGACCGAGCTGGCTGGTCCTCCTGGGCCTTCGACCAGCCTTCAATCTCGTCCAGAAGTGGGACGGGTAGCCGTATCGTCACGGCAGGGTCACGACCCGTTGCGGGCCGGCCTATCTTTTTCTTTTGGTGTACCTTAATTGACTTCCTCATAGATTTGGTGTACCAAAATAGCAAGCCGAGGGGAAGCGCTAACTTCCGCCCCGGCTCTAACCCGAACCAAAAGGTACAGCCCATGGCTCAAGCTGATTAAGAATAGCATAATTGCGCCCATCGTTCCGACGCGGCGGCGTTTCCTGTCCCAGGCCGCTGGCGTCGCCGCCGGTGGAACCGTTCTGGCGCTGGCGACAAGTCCGCCCGGAGCAGCTCTGGCCGCGCCACCGGGCGCGCTAGACCCCGTCTTTGCTCTTATCGAAGCGCACAAGGCGACAGAAGCGGCCCTAGTCGTCGCCTGCATCGAAAAAGAGCGCCTGGAGAAGCTGGGCGATTGGGACGCGGACGGCGGCACCGATGCCGCCCATGATGCCGAATGGTCGGCTCTCGCCGATTTGTTTGAATGCGTCCCCGCGACAATCGCGGGCGTCGTGGCGTTCGCTGACGTACATCCGCAGATTGGTGGAAGTGGGCTACGGTCGGATCGAGGATGACCTGATGACGGTGTTCCTCGCCAACCTCGCCGAGTCGTTGTCCGGGGTGGTGAGGTCTGAGGCGAACAGGGAACGGCGCGCCACGCGCCACGGCACCGCCCGCGATCTACTACAAAACCCCGGTGACCCGGAAGAGGCGTTTCAAGCAATCGGACGCCTCCGCAAAGAAGCCCGCGACGAGATCGATCGGCTGATCCGGTTTTTGGATAAGACCGACGATTACGTCTCGCGGGAATTGGAAGATCAGGTCGACGACTCGCCCTGCGACGATAGTGCGCTCGACGGTCCCGAGAACGGTGAGGATGAGGAAAGCGACCCCGCCGAACCGTCACTAGGCAGCGTCGGGGACGTACACTTCGATCAAACGAAGTGGGCCGCCGGCAGTCGCCGCGACCTCGAGCTGGACGACGGGGAAACCGGCATCGCCGATCAGGACGGACTGGACGAACAAGTGCCGTTCCGCGACTGGATGATGGTGGGGATGGTTTGATGAAAATCGAACATTGGCACCGGCGGCATGCCCTAACGCTCGCAGGCCAGCTACCGGACGGTCGCGACGACGCCCTAGCCGTCGTGGATTGCGTCCGCGAGTTGGTCGTTGGATTCCTGCAGGTCGATATGCCGGAGCCCACAAAGGCGCCCGTGGTGTCGCTCATTCGGTCGCGGCCGGACCTGAGCGCGTAAACGCGAGACAGCCCGCCGGTTCGCGCCGGCGGGTTTTTGCCTTACGCGGTGACCCCTACCTGCCATGGCTCTCGAATACTTTTTTGCATGCCTCACTCAGCTTTGCGAGATTCTCCTGCAGGCATTGTTGGACAGCCTTATCGTCACCTAACTGTTTTCGGCAAAAACGGGAAGCATCGCGCGAACACACCTGCTGCTCCTGGGGAGTTCCGGGGCGGTCGTCCTGTGCCGATGCGGAACATAAGCCCGCCGATAAAAACAAAAAAATAATTGGCAATCGAGACATTCCGGTTCCTCCAGATACCTTCGCCGACCTCATTCGGCCTCCAGGTCAAGCAAATACCCGTTGCTATCAACCACCTTGTCGTCCTGTGTGATTGGCACATAGATGCAGGAGCGGCCCTCAGCATCGGTTAGCTTGATCGCCTGTGGCATGGTGTCGGGATATTCACCGCCGTGTTCCATCGTTTCGAAGGTCAGACCCCCGCCGTCCATGCTCGGGTCTTGCGGACGTTTTTCCGGCGTCATCGCTGCAAATTTATGAGTGAGCTTCATGGCATGTCTCGCTTCAGCTTGCGCTTGCCCCAATGCGGATCTTTACGCAATAAATCAAACGTGCGCTCGTCGTGGCGATTGATTGCCTGCAGGGTAGCGATGCGTGCGAATTCGACCGGGCCGTTGTGTTCGGCCGCCTGGGTCAAAAGGTCGGACGCTGTCAGGACCTCCAGCATGTCGCGTTCGGCTTCGGGGATCATCTTAGCGAGGTGCCTGATTGCGTCGCGCAACGTCGCGATTTTGCTGCCATCCTCCAGCACGATCGGCTCGGCAAAACGCAGGGACCAGGGCACAACGCGACTCCGCAACAGAACCGGGATTCAAAAGCAGGCGAGGGCGATTCGTTCCAATGCGCCGATCGGTACTGGCCCCTTCGATCCCCTTCACAAGCGACTGGCTCCTTTTGATTTTTGCAGTGGCACCTTTTGATTTTAGGAAGAACTGCGGCGTGTTCATTTGGCGGAACACCTTGGTTTCAAAGTTCATCTACCGTTCAGCCGTTTCGTTGAATCATTTGCACAGCATACCGAGCGGTCCCGGAGGGAAGGATGCTGTTCCGGTGTGTCAGGGACCCGGGCTAACCCTCAACCGGGTCCCGCCTGACTCTTTATGTTCACTTTTATACATTTCCTTGGAACGAATTGGCTTGGCCGGAGATGGTATGACTACCCCGGTCCGGGAGCATCTTGATGCCCCTATTTTATTTTCATCATCGTTCAAATGGACAGTTGAAGGAGGACCAGCGCGGCCTACAGTTCCCGAATGCAGACAAAGCGCTTACTCACGCCATGCGCCGTACATCTGATGTACTCGGACGAATTCTCAGCTCCACCGAAAACACCTACCTGACCATTGAGGTTACTAACGGCGAGCGCTCCCTATGCGTGGTCAGAGGGACGGTGACAATAGAAAGACGTTAGGCAGCCTCAGTTGGCGGGCCTCTTTCGGCTCTTTCTTTTCGTCATCCTTCGCCTTGAAGCTCCGGTCCTTTAGGCCCCGAAGGACACGCCCATCTGGAAGCTCGAGGCATCGCTGAAATGCCGATCGGTGCCGGAAGGGCCGATACGCGCCTCCAGTGCACATGATCAGGCTAAACCGAACAGCCCGAGAGAGATGAGGCGGGCTTCACTTAAGTGACGACAAACAACGCTAGTGTTGCGCCGATCAAAACAAAAAATCCCGTAAAGGCCGCCACAACGCATATCTTTTCAAATGTGGCCATGATCCTCCTCCGAATGCCAATTCCACACGGGCAGCAAGAAAAACGGTCGCTCGCGGCTGAGGTTGCTGTCCGATTGCCGACTCAAGGCGCTAAAATTTTCGGCGGGACTGAGGCGGGGACCCGGAGAGGGTTAGCCCGCGCCGGGGATCTGGAACGGTTTTAGTTCGGGCGGGTTGCCGCTCGATAGACACAGAGCGTACCGCTTGAGGGTGTTGGAAATATCCGAGATTGCCGAGTTGTATGTGTCCGTCGCATCATTGCAGTTCGCCGTCGCGGCATGAAGCGGCGGCACGCACAAAACCGATGCAGCGCCAAGCGCCACGATTCCCAGAATACGCATTTTGCTTAAACTCCCCAGTCCGCGGGCAACCTTCGTGAAATCGTCAGAAGTGTGCTGGACGAAGCGCCGGCGCCGATCGGTTAGGAAGCGCAACCGGCAACGAATGGGCTCACATGCCAGACAGCCGCGGCACTGAAACGACAAGGGCGCGGACCTGTGGGTTCCGCGCCTTTGTTGGCAAAACTTCGATGGATTTCAGTTTGAGCGCCCTCCGCTTCATCGTTGCGGTTTGTAGCGTTTTTGGCTTCAACGTCCGCGTATTGGATTCTCTCATGAACGCCCCCCTCGAATTCCCCGGCCTTGGAGATTGAGGCGGAATTGCATGGGTGTGGAGTCTAAATTGTCCCGCTTTGCTCACGAGACCACCGACTGTTGCCAGATTGAGACACAAAGCGTGCTTTCAACGGGGGATATCCACAGCCTCGACCGACGGAGGCACTTGGTTTGCCCGACGCCTGAGTTCAGAATTTGTTTCGCGCCGGCCCGGATGGCCATCCGCACGATCGCAGTCACCGCCGCGATCTGGCCAGTGCGACCTCTCGGCGGTTGGCCGCGGGCTCATCGCTCAGGTCCATCACATAGCTGGCCTTCACCTCGATATTGAGCGAGATGGTCGGGGAGGTCTCCGGCTTGATCCCCGCCAGGCCGAGCACGAAGGTGCTGGCGTTGTCGCGGACGTACTCGGATGCGCCGTCGAGCAAAGCGACCTTGACGGCGCCGGCGCGCGCCGAGGCCATGGAAAGCGATCGCACGACGCGCTGCCGCATGTATTCGGCGATGTGGGGCCTGCTCATTGCCCGGCTGAGGCTTTCGCGGGCCAGTCCGACTGATCGCGCCGCGTCGGCGATGGTCTTGACGTCGCCATTGACGATGGCTCAGCGTACTACCGGGCCTCCATGAAAAGGTGTCGGCCTATTCCTTCACCAGCAAGGGCTGGATACGACGACGACCGCCGGCAAGGCGATGTTCCAGATGCTCGGCGTGTTTGCGGAATTTGAGCGCGGCATAATTCGGGAGCGCGTCAACGCCGGGCTGGCACGGGCCCGTCAGAACGGCACGAAGCTCGGCCGGCGAAGGGTCAAGCCGTCCGTCGAGGCAACGATAAGAGAACAGCGAGCCAAGGGTGACGGCATCCTCAAGATCGCCAGGACGCTCGGTGTCGGCACCAGCGTTGTTCAACGGGTCGTCCTAGAGACCCCATGACTGCCCTGAATAACCGCATGTCGAATGCGTCAGCGCGCCTCGAATTGCCGCCGCGTCAAAATATCTGCGTCATGACTCAGCGCGTCAATTAGATTTGGCGCACCTGACGCTCTCCCGTAAGCGACGCCCCCCAAACCGAGCTGACAATGCCATTCTGGCATCCTGCTGCGCCAAAATGGTTGCTTCATGACTCAACGCGTCAACTAATTTGGCTCAGTTGACGCACCTGTACCCCAAAGACAGCCCTGAAAACGGAGCTGAATAGGCCGTTTGGCTTCTAGCTGCGTCAGAACACTGCATCATGAACCACTGCGTCAGCCTACCTGGGCAAAAGCCAAGGGCGATACGCTTGAAAGCTACCGGGTCACTTAGCGTAGCCCTGAGAGCGGAGCCAGGCGACCTTGCGGTCTCCGTTCATCCAATCATCAACGTCGGTCTTGCTCTTGAAACCGGTGATTTCTCTTGGTTCGGCGCCTGGGTACTCAGCGATGACAGTCCAGTCATCATCAGAGTTACGAATGGATTTGAAGGTCACTTTGGTTTTTGCCATGCGGCACTATGCAGGCAATGCCCTCAAAAGAGAACCCGCCTTGCGGCGGGCCTGCGTGCTTTGCGGTCACGCCTCCTATTCGAGGCAGTCGACGCTCCGAACGTCGTGGCGGCTTTTGAAGCGCCAGCTGTCGTTGCCGGTCTCGACGATGTCGCAATGGTGGGTCAGGCGGTCGAGCGGCGCAGTCGTCATCTTGGCGTGGCCGCCGGTGGCACCGTCCTGGCGTTAGCGATAATTCCGCCCGCGCCGGCCGCCGACGCGCTGACGGGCGCGGCTAAGAAGCCGGAAGCCATTTTGGGCCTGATAGCGGCCCACAGCGCCGCCATCGCGGCCACGGACGACGCCATGCGGCATTACGATGAGATGGAGCAAACCATCCCCGACGATCGGCGCAAGGACGACTTCTTCGGCGGAAAGGTGGATGAGGTAGCGACGGACGACCCGCGATGGACGGCTGCATGCCACCGGTTCAATGCCTCCTTTCGGAAATCTGGTCCGAGCGCGTAAATGAGACAGGCCCCGGTTCACGCCGGCGGGTTTTTTTGGCGGTATCGCAACCAAATAGGTTTGCGAAGGTTCGTGATTTGGGGTGACGGTTTGTAGGAGGCGCATCCATGTGCGATTACAGCTTACATGCGGTCGCGACACGTCCCGCTGAGGTCGCGGAAACGTTGGTTTCGACCAACTTTTCTACTGGGACTCACGGCTTTGCGAGCCCGGACGATCCGAAAGTCGCGGTCTGCCTTCGTCCCGGGACCGAGCTCGCATTCGAGAATGACGTTCAAACTGACAGCATGATGCTTCGCAAGAACATCGGCGTTCGATTAGCGCGGTTTCGCCAAATTAACCTCAACCAGCGATACCAACATCACGACGCGCTGGAATTCTCAAACGGCGCAATCGTTCTTGTCACTAGCCTCGCTGCGGGGCAAAGGGCTACCGTACTGCAATTGCCTGCAAGCCCAATCGAGGAAAAGCCTCAGGCGTCCCAATCTGCGGCTCGGTATGAGACCGCCAACGTCTGAATGGACCAAAGAAGGCCCCGGATTGCTCCGGGACCTTGGGTCATTTGAAGGACTACATCCGCCCTTCATCGATTTGACTTGATGTCGCGGCGCGGCGCTGTTCATTGCTTACATGCGTACACGAGCAGCGCGCCAAGCCCAATCAGGAACATTCTCGCCTCTCAATTCATCTCTGTAGAACCGGGATTCAAGAGGAAGGAGGGTGATTCGTTCCGGTCCCGCGGAACAGGTTTGCGGTTTGTTGTGTTGTCACGCACCGGCCTTTCTTTGGGAGCGCCACGGAACGAGCTCCAACCTGGGGACCATGGCTTCTGTCACGGAAAAGGGGAGGGTAAGCAATGGCTCAGAAAGCCAATCTCACTCCTGTCGACAAGTATGAGTCTGACCGCCGGGAGGCCGAGAGGCTCGACCTGGAGAAGCACGCGCGATTGGAAGCAGGTTTGACCGATCCGGTGAGCGCCACTCAGCCGGCGCCCACCGCTGAGCACCAACGCCGGGAAGGCCTATCGTTCTGGCAGGCGGTCAAGACAATGTTCAAGTAGGCTCGTCCGGACGATGAGCGGTCGAGGGGCGGCGGTTCATGCCGGCGGGTCCATTCTTGGATTGGGTTTCACTCAACCAGTCGTATCGCCCTGCGCCCTTTATTCGATCAAGGGCGTGCACGACGTCGTTCCTGTCGAGTACGGCCAGGAGATGTTCCACCGTTCGGGTAGTTCCCCCAGGATGCGTCTAGCGTCCTCAACGGCTCGAATTAGCGTGTCTTGATCGGGATTATTCATGACGGCGCGCAAATTCCACAGAGGGGAGAATCAAGCGGGGGAAGGTGGATTCGTTCCGGCGACGCGCTGTCGCAGGATCATTGGTCCCTCGCCAGCTTCCGCCGTCCCCATTGCGTGTCTTTGCGAGAAGCATCGAACGCACGCTCAACGTGGCGATTGATCGCCTGCAGCGTGGCGATGCGTGCGAATTCGAGCGGTCCGCCGTGTTCGGCCGCCTGCGTCAGAAGGTCGGACGCCGTCAGGACCTCTGACATATCATGCTCGGATTCGGGAATGATCTTGGCGAGGTGGCCTGTTTTGAATCTGCGAGTGGCCTAATTAGGCTCAGGACTCATTAAAATTGGCTGCGGGCTTCAAAAAGCGATTTCCCTTCCGTGTCGCTGCCCACAACTGAAGTGCAACCAGCGCCGGACGCAGGGCCAAGCCTTCCGCTGTCAGCGCATACTCCACCTTGGGAGGCACTTCAGAGTAAGCCTTGCGGACAACGACGCCGTTCCCTTCCAGATCACGGAGTTGCTGGATCAGCATCTTTTGAGAGACGCCGGGAATTGCGCGGCGCAGTTCCGAAAACCGGAGCACCGGCGCGCGAAAGAGATGGAATATGATGAGTGCTTTCCATCGGCCTTCAAGCACCTTCAAGGCGTCCTCCAGCTCCGCTGTGGAACATGTCTGCGAAGAGGTTTGGGAAGTTTTGGCCATAGTTACCTAAAGGTGTGTATTGCACTTTTTGGTGCGTTCTTGCGCTTTGAATACCATGCTCCTATCCCTTCGCGGAAGCAGTTTGGCCTTCATGGCTGGGCATTTGGACACGAAAACTGGTGCCGCCCCTGGGCTCGCGCCGGAACATCGCGAGGATGGATCATGAATATGGTGGCCGTAGTTACGGGAGGCAGCCGGGGAGCAGGCAAGGGCATCGCCATCGCACTCGGACAGTCCGGCGCGACCGTGTATGTGACAGGACGCAGCCAGACGCCAGATGACTCGCCCTTTGGCGGCACAGTGGCGGAGACGGCGGCGCTTATCAGCGAAGCCGGCGGCAAGGGCATCCCGATGTGCATCGATCATTCCAATGACGAGGCCGTGGCAGAGCTGTTCGCTCGGGTAGGACGCGATCATGGCCGACTCGACTTGCTGGTCAACAACGCGGTGAAGGCGGTCGGCATGACACTGCCCGGAGGGTTCTGGGAGAAGCCGTTGGAGTCGGCCGATCTGATAACGATCGGGCTGCGATCGCATTTCGTGGCCAGCTTCTACGCTGCACCCTTGTTGATCGCGAATGGCCGTGGGCTGATCGTCAATACGGGGCATTATGGGGCGGTGGCCTATTATCACGGCCCCGTCTATGGTGCGCAGAAGGCGGGCGCCGACAAGATGGCGGCGGACATGGCGAAGGAGTTGCGTCCCCACAACGTCGCCGCCGTCTCGATCTGGATGGGTGGGCTCGATACCGAACGCGCCCGTGCGTGGATCGCCAGCCTGCCGCCCGAAGCCAGACCGACGGCCAAGCGGGAATCGCCGCAGTTCACGGGCCGGGTAATAGCAGCCCTCTACGCGTCCGGCGATCTCATGCACTATTCAGGCAGGGCCTTGATCGGTGCCGAGCTGGGGGCTCAGTTCGGCGTCACCGACATCGACGGCAGCACTCCGCTCTCGCTGCGATACAGGTTGGGCGGGCCGCCGGAACTCCACGCCAGCCTCGGGTGACGCCGTTGGGAATCAGCCCGGTAGGCAGGCCAGCCACGTTTGTGCGTTTCACAGTCTAGGCTTAGGACTGCTTAATCAGAGCCAAAAGATGACGGCGGCGGCGATGCAGATGGCGGACATGAAGGCGTGGGCGCAGCGGTCGTAGCGGGTGTGAATGCGGCGCCAGTCCTTGAGCCTGCCGAACATGTTCTCGATCTTGTGACGTCGGCGGTAGAGGACGGTGTCGTGCGGGATGGGCACCTTGCGGTTGGCCTTGGACGGCATACAGGCGGCGATATCGCGATCGGCCAGAGCATCGCGGAGCCGCCGAGCAGGAACTTGGCCTTCGGGAACGTATCGATCATGAGCGCCGCGCCTTTATAGTCGCTCTTCTGCCCTTCGCTGAGCAGCATGATCAGCGGCCGACCATGGCCATCGCACACCGCGTGAAGCTTGGAGTTCAGGCCGCCTTTGGTGCGTCCGATACGTCGGGGATCATCCCCTTTTTGAGCAGGCTGGCCGCCGTCCGGTGCGCTTTGAGGTGCGTCGCATCGATCATCAACTGAGCGGGCTTCCCGCCTTTCGCCGCCAGCTCTGCGAAGATCCGGTTGAACACGCCGAGCCGGCTCCAACGGATGAAGCGGTTGTAGATGGTCTTGTGCGGCCCATACTCCTTAGGCGCATCACGCCAGCGCAAGCCGTTCCTGATGATGAAGATGATGCCGCTGATGATCCGGCGGTCATCTACCCTCGGCACCCCATGCGACAACGGAAAATGACGCTCGATCCGGCGCATTTGCGCCTCCGACAGCCAAATCAGATCACTCATAGCAGCGCCTCCTAGCGCCACCACTGAATCAACCGATCTTCACCTCCGCAAGCGATTTAAATTTAATAGGTCCTGAGCCTAGGCCAGTACCACCTAGCGAATAGGAACGGATCGCAAATCTAGAACAATTTCGGAACATCACAGCTTTGCTGTCGATATCGAAATTCCGTCGACGCTATCCGCTCTTCTCATCGCATCAACGCTGTACGGGCCGCCGCCTGACGTCGCCAGATAAAGGCAGGCAAAGCAGAACAGGACCGCCGCGGTGCCGTTGTTGAAGAGCGGATAAAAGCTGCGCGGAAAGTGTTCGATGAAATAGGCAAACGCCATTTCGCCCGACAGGATGAAGGCGACGATGCGCGAAAACAAGCCGATCATCAGCAACCCGCCGAGCACCAGTTCGAGCACGCCGGCCGCGCCGATCAGAGAGAACAACTCGACTTTTTCGAAGGGGGCTCCCTGCGGGAAATTTCAGGAGCTTGGCAACGCCATACTGAAACAGCAGCAAGCCGGTGATGAAACGAAACAGGCTGAGAGCGATCGGCTGAAATCTGGCAAAGGTCTGGTCCACGTCATATCCCCTGTTTGATACGTTGAATCCTGCATCCTGCTGCGCACGCTGCGCTGTCGCGCAATCAAAACACCACTCCCATGAAAATATTCCGCCGAGCATGATCCGGAAAAGTGGGAACCGGTTTTCCGTCCCGACAAACGCCAGAGGCGTTTGCGCGGAGACCATGCTTAAACAAGAAGATGGACCGGAGCATGATTCAAACCCAGTTGAAGCATGCTCTAGGGCTTCGCCCCAAGAGTCAAAACCGAACCGCGGGTCTCAGACGTCCGGCTCGAAGCCCTCTGGCATCTGGGGCCCATGGTCCTCGTCGGCGTGATTGCAGGCCGGGCAGGGCACGCCGGGTGCTCCGCAGCCACACTCCCTCGGCCCGAGCCACGGCCGATCGGGAAGGGCCTCGCAGACCCATCGACTATTGTCGCATCGCGCACAGAACTTCATGGCATGTAAACTCGAACGAGCGCGGGACGTTCTGCGAACGGAAAGAGATTTCACGTTTTGGGAAAGTTCTTTCCGGCAGGAATGCACCGTAAACGTACGGAGTTGACCCCGCATAATTTGCAGATGAGTATCGCGGTGATGACCTTCCGCCTCGGGCTCGAGTCTTAGAACTGGTCCCGGACGCGGCTGTAGGCAGGGTGCTTGTGGTTCTTCACCTTGACCCAATGGCCGCACCGGCCGCCGAGGTAGGCACGCTCCTGGTTCTTGGAGACCAGTCCCTCCAGGCCCATCCGGCACGCCGCGGTGAACAGCTCCGGTCCCATCTCGCCCTGCTCGGAGGGTGCCACGAAGATTCCATCCGACCGCCGCGCGAGCAGCTGCGCCAGGTTGGTCTTGTGCAGCATGAGCGGCAGCTGGCGGAGATCGTCGCCGCGCAATCGCCGGTAGTGTTCAGAGTGGTCCTCGACTGACGTCCGCTTTGGTGCGCATTCCGGACTCAAGTCGGACATCGCGTGAGGTCCGAAAAGTGCCACTTCCGGACTCATGCACCTCTTTGTTTAGATCAGCATGCTGCCCTATAGTGACCGTTTTTCCGCCGCATTGAAAAAACCGGCAGTTGCACTTAAGGCACGGAATCTCAGGGCCTGATCGTCTACCATTCAGAGTGGAATAGCGACGGAGATGGAGAAATACTATGAAGAAGTTTCTGGTGGGTACGGCTGGTCTAATAGCATTAGGCGTGGCTGCTCCCGCGTCGGCCGCTGATCTGGCTCCCTACACCAAGGCGCCACCTCCGATGGTGGCTGCGATCTACGACTGGAGCGGCTTCTACATCGGCGCCAACGGCGGTTGGGGATCGAGCCACAAGTGCTGGGATGTCACGAACT
>JAQGKC010000046.1 GCA_028290305.1 Bradyrhizobium sp. | reverse complement strand
CGAGGCGCGCGGCACGCCAGGACGGATAGAGCGTGGCGAGGAAAGACAGCGTCAGCGCCATGATCACGACCGCGCTGGTTTCGCCGAAATCGACCTCGGCCGGCAGCTTGGAGAGAAAATACAGCATCGGATCGAACAATTCCGTATTGGTAAGCCAGGACAGAAACTGCCGGATCGATTCGATGTTCAGGCAGATCAGCAATCCGACCAGAAGGCCGGCGAAAGTGCCGACCACGCCGATCGAGGCGCCCGTGATCAGGAACACCCGCATGATCGACCCTTGCGAGGCGCCCATGGTGCGCAGGATCGCGTTATCGCTGCCCTTGTCCTTTACCAGCATGATCAGGCCGGAGACGATATTCAACGCCGCCACCAGCACGATCATGGTGAGGATCAGGAACATCACATTGCGTTCGACCTGCAGCGCGTTGAAGAAGGTCGAGTTGCGCTGCCGCCAATCCACCAGAAACACCGGCCGTCCCGCCGCTTCGGTCACGCTCTTGCGGAAGGCGTCGATCTTGTCGGGATTGGTGGTGAACACCTCGATCGCGGTCACGTCGTTGGCGCGATTGAAATAGGCCTGCGCTTCGGCAAGTGGCATGAACACGAAACTCGCGTCATATTCCGACATGCCGATCTCGAACACCGCCGATATCTTGTACGGCTTGATGCGCGGCGTCGTGCCCATCGGAGTCACCGCCCCCTTCGGCGAGACCAGCGTGATGCTGTCCCCGGCGTGCAGCGACAATTGATCGGCAAGCCGGCGGCCGATGGCAACGCCCTGCCCGTCGTCGAACCCCTCCAGCGTGCCCTGTTTGATGTTCTTGGCAATCGAGGTGAGATTGTTGAGATCGTCGGCGCGGATGCCGCGAATGAAAACGCCAGCCGCATTGAACGGCGAGGATCCCAGTCCCTGGCCGTCCACGACAGGTGCAGCCAGACGTATGCCCTGAACCTGACTGATGCGATCGGCGACGTCCTTCCAGTCGGTTAGCGGCGATTCCAGCGGCTGCACCAGGAGATGCCCGTTGAGGCCGAGGATCTTGTCCAGCAATTCCTTGCGGAAGCCGTTCATGACGGCCATTACGATGATCAGCGTGGCGACGCCGAGCATGATGCCGAGGAACGAGAAACCGGCAATGACGGAGATAAAACCTTCCTTGCGGCGTGCGCGCAAATAGCGTCCCGACAGCAGCCATTCGAATGGCGCGAAAGGTGGGGTCCGAACTGGCTCGCTCATGGTTTCATCCATAGTTCGATTTTCACACGATTCGGGCTAATTGTGGCCGTGCCCGCTGATATCCCCGCAGCAGCGGTGGATAATTCGTCACGAGGCCAGCCGCGCCACGACATCATCAGGGCTTAGATTCTCGCGAGCCCCGTCGCTGCGCCGCTTGAGCTCGAGCTTGCCTTCGGCGAGGCCTTTGGGGCCGACCAGAATCTGCCAGGGGATGCCGATCAGGTCGGCGGCGGCGAACTTGGCGCCAGCGCGCTGATCGGTATCGTCGTACAAGACTTCGACACCCTTGGCCGTGAGTTCACGATAAAGCCGTTCGCACGCCGCATCGGTGTCTTCGGCGCCCTGCTTCAGATTCAGAATCGCCGCCTTGAACGGGGCGACCGCTTCCGGCCATTTGATGCCGGCGTCGTCATGGCAGGCCTCGATGATGGCGCCGACCAGGCGCGAGACGCCGACGCCGTAGGAGCCGCCATGGACCGCGACCTCGGCGCCATCGGCGCCTGCGACCATGGCCTTCATCGTGTCAGAATATTTGGTGCCGAAGTAGAAGATCTGGCCGACCTCGATGCCCCTGGTCTGCACCTTCTTGTCGGCGGGCACTTCGCGGTCGAAACGATCGGCGTCGTGGACGTCTTCGGTCGCGGCATAGACCGAGGTCCATTGCTTGATGATCGGGGTGAGATCGCCGTCATAGTCGATCTCCTCGCCGGGCACCGGCAGATTGAGCACGTCGCTGTCGCAATAAACAGCGGACTCGCCGGTCTCCGCGAGCACGATGAATTCATGGCTGAGATCGCCGCCGATCGGGCCGGTTTCCGCGCGCATCGGGATCGCCTTCAATCCCATCCGAGCAAAGGTCCGCAAATAGGCGACGAACATCTTGTTGTAGGAGCGCCGCGCCGCCGCCTCGTCGATGTCGAACGAGTATGCATCCTTCATCAGGAATTCGCGGCCGCGCATGACGCCGAAACGCGGGCGCTGCTCGTCGCGGAATTTCCACTGGATGTGATAGAGGTTGAGCGGCAGGCTTTTGTAGGATTTCACATACGAGCGGAAGATCTCGGTGATCATTTCCTCATTGGTCGGCCCGTACAGCAGCTCGCGCTTGTGCCGATCGGTGATACGCAGCATTTCCGGACCATAGGCATCGTAGCGGCCGCTTTCGCGCCAGAGGTCCGCCAGTTGCAGCGTCGGCATCAACAGTTCCAGCGCGCCGGCTCGGTCCTGTTCCTCGCGCACGATCTGCTCGATCTTCTTTAGGACGCGAAAGCCCAGCGGCAGCCAGGCATAGATGCCCGCCGCCTCCTGCCGAATCATGCCCGCGCGCAGCATCAACCGATGCGACACGATCTCGGCCTCCTTCGGATTTTCTTTAAGGATGGGCAGAAAAAATCGCGACAATCGCATGGGCACACTCAAAGAATCGGTGAGACACGGGAGAGGTGCAGTGAAACCGGATCGGCTGCAAAAACACAAGGGCGAGGGTCGAGAAAGCCGCAAAGGCAGCGGATTTCCGGCCGTTTTGCCGGCGATATTGACCGCGCGATTAAGGCACGAGCGGGTCACAAACTGACTTTTAGAAGAAAACCTTAAGAGGTTTTTCTAATGCATGGGTATATCGAGTTCATCTTCCAGTGTAATCTTCTCGAAGTCCGTGACCAAAGCGTCAATCCGCATGTGCCAGCGGCCGGGATAAGGGATCGGCACGTCGCGAACGTGCCAGTATCCATCATCGCCCAGCGCGGCCGCGCGCTCCATCGGTTCGATCCCGCGTTCGGGCAGGCTGAGCGCGAGCGTGGCTTCTTTGGCGGCGAGTTGGCTTGCATCGCCGTTCATCAATTGCAGCACGAAATCATCGGTGCCGACCTTGCCGGGTGAAACCAGCACCTGAAACATCGCGTTCTCGGTATGGATATGGATCGCCAGCGGCGCGACCACGGCTGCGGCCAGCACGCGCGGCGGCGGGGTAAAGCGCCAGCCGGCGACAACAGCCAGAGTTCCCACCCCTAAGACACATTCGAGCAGGATCGATCGAACCAGCGGTCGCGAGTTCAGGGGATCAGAGGCGAGCATGGGGGTGAGACGAAAGCGGTTGAGGGCAGCAAAGCCCAAAAGCACGACGACGAGCGTTAGTTTGATCGACAGGATCAGCCCGTATTGGGTCACGATCAGCGCGCGAAGGCTCTCAAGCTGGATGATCGCGAGCGCAAGCCCGGTCAATATCAGCACCGCCACGACCGGCACTGCCGCGCGCGAAAACCGGTTCAATGCCGGAAGCAGTTTCTCCGTCGGGCTGCACGCCATCGCCGCCAATGGCACGAGCGCGCCGATCCAGAAAGCCACACCAACGCCGTGCAGGAACACCGTCGGCCGGGTCAGCCATTGGGGTGGCGCCGTGGCGGCGTGACCGCTCGCCGCCAGTGATACGCCGACGCCTGCCATCGCAAGCGCCGACAGCGTGCGGGCAGCACCCACAGACGCGCTTCGCTGCGCAAGGAGGCCCGCCAGCATCGCTGCGATGGCGATCAGCAGCGACGGCCCGAGACTGGTGGCAAGCGCGGCCTTCCATGGTGCTGGTGTCACGATGTCGCCGAGCGGCAGATTCAATAGATCGAGGCCCTGAAGTCCCAGCGAAACCGCCGCGCTGAAGAGACCGACGGCAAACGCTGTCACGATCGCTTTCGAACTCGCGCGCGCCGGCGCAATCCAGGCAGCAAAAAACGCCCCGCCGATGCCCGCGAACAGCCCGAGATAAACGCCGATCCGTGCCAGCCAGATCAGCGAGGCAAGCCCGGAAGCACGATCGGTCTGCGCCGTCGCGGCTCCCGTCACCGCCCCGATCGAAAACATCAGAGATCCCCCAACCGGATGCCCATCCGCCGAGATCACGCGATAACTGACGAGTTGAGTCCCCCGCGGCAGGTCATTAGGCAACTGGATTTCAATGATGTCGTCTTGCACGCGCACGGTCGCATCGTCGCGCGCCCTGCCCTCGGCATCGATCAGGCTGATAACCGCAGGCTGCACGGACTCATTGAATCGCAACCGTACCGTCTTCGGCGCCAGCGTCAGAACGCTGCCGTCGCTGGGCTCAGTCGAAACTAGCGACGCATGCGCGGAAACACCGGTAGCGAAGCAGAGAACCGACAGCAGCGCCGCCAGGCCGGCGATCAGACGCATCATCCGGGCCTTACGATTTCGGCATCAGTTTGACGCCGGGTGCTGGCGACTTGGTGTCATGAGCATGGGCGGCATCAGGTGGAATATCGATCCAGCGGCTGACCCCCTGCTCGCATTCCTGCACGACGGGAAAATACAGCGTGGTGTTCGGCTTGAGACCGCCGGTCAGAAAGGTGCTGATGACGAACTCGTCATACTCGTCATCCGGCAGCTTGCCGCCGCTCCACACCACCTCCTTGACGCCCTCCGACAATTTGCCGCCGTGAAAGTCGTAATCGGCCGAGTATTTGCCCTTGATCGCCTCAACATTCCAGCCAGGTTTGGGCATCGGCTTCGCCGCGATCACGCCTTCGGGGATTTGAACGCGGATCTTGGTCGTGGCCGAACCGGCGCAGCCGTGCGGAACCGCAAACACCGCCTTGTAGGACGAACCGATCGTCGCCTCGCGATTTTCCAGTGTGATATGCGCGCTGGCTGATGACGCGGCCAGCGTGACAGTGGCGGCGGCAGCAAGAAAACGCCAATAGTTATTTCCAGACATCTGCCGTCTCACATCTTCATGCCGTCGGGCATCTTTTTCATGTCCATTTTTTTCATATCCATGCCGCCGGACGCAGCGCCGGGCCCCTGCGCGCCCACGCCTTGCACATCTAATGAGAGGTTCACCTTGCCCGCTTTTTCGAACTCAAGCGTGACCGGCAGCTTGTCGCCCTGCTTGAGCGGGCTCTTCAGATCGAACAGCATCAGATGATATCCGCCCGGCGAAAGCTTTACGGTCTTGCCGGGATCGATGGTCAGGCCCTTGTCGAGCGGACGCATCGTCATCACGCCATTGTTCATCGCCATTTCGTGGACCTCGAGTTTGCCGGCAACATCCGCCGAGCCGCCGATCAGCCGATCGGCTGTCGTGCCCTTGTTCTCGACGGTGAGATATCCGCTGCCGATTTTCGCTCCATTCGGTGTGGCGCGGCTCCAGGCCTGCGTGATGACGAGATCGCCGGCCTTGACCTCCTGGGCTCGCGCGGGCGCGGCGAGCAGGGCTGCGAGGAAAACGGCGGTAGCGAGCGTTCGTGCGATGGATGTCATGAGATGTTCCTTATCAGCATTGGTTTCTTGTTTCCCGGTCTTCGAACGTTGTTCTCGATCACGTGATGACGACCGGTCGATGGTTCAGAACGTATATTTTCCTGCCAGCACGTAAGTCCTGCCGGGGAATGGGTGGAACAGGAAGTATTGCTCGTTGAACAGGTTATCGATGCCAAAATCGAACGAGAGATTTGGGGTGGTGTTGTAATGGACTTTCATGTCCACCACGAAGTAGTTGTCGAAGGCGCCGTAGACGTGCGGAATGATGTCGGTGTTATCGAGCGTCGAGTATTGTTTTCCGCTATAGCGCGCCGCGACGGTATAGGCCCAACTGTCATTCGGCCGATAGGTAACCCCGAACTTGGCGCGCCAATCCGGGACGTTGGGGACCCGCTTGCCGACCACCGTATCCGGCAGACCCGTCAGTGGATTTGTCCCGGCCCAGGTCGGATCTGACAGAATGCGGGAATCGACGTAGGTCACGCTGCCGAAGGCCTGCAGGCCGTTGATCAGCACGTTGTTCTTTTCCGCCGACAGTTCGACGCCCTGCATCTGGATCGCAGCGACGTTGCCGATGGTTGTGGTCGGAACCTGCGCGCCGGTAACGGGATTCGTCGCGAGGTTGGTTTGCGAGATGATCGCATTGTTGACCCTCTCCTTGAACAAGGTGAGCCGTATCCTCCCGTCACTCCAGTGACGTTCGATATTCAACTCTCCATTCAGATCCTGCTCCGGCGTCAGATTCGGATTGGCGAAGGTCGCCACGCCGTTGACCGAGATGTTCTGATAGAGTTCGGTGACAGTCGGATAGCGATAGGCCTCGCCGAAGTTCGCGGTGATGTTCCAGTCCTTGTTCGGGTCGTAGGACAGCGAGGCCTTCGGTGAAAAATTCGTCGAGGCAAGCGACGGTTGATTCATGGCTGCCGTGGACGTGATAACGCCTGCGGCAGAAGTGGTCGTGTTGAGATTGAAACCATCCAACGCCCGCCAGGTTTCCAGGCGGCCACCAAGCGTCAGTTTTAGCTCGGGCACAATCTTCCAGGCGTCCTGAATCCACAAGGCGCCAGTGCGGGTTTCACCCAGTCCCTCCGAGTAGAACTGACCGGTGCCGGTGGATGATGTGGCGTTCCAGACCGACGAAGCAAACACTGGATTTTCCAGGCGATAGCGATCGCCGTGGACGCCAAAGCTGATTTCCTGCGGACCATCATAACCGAAGGGTCGCCAGATGCCCTTGGCGTCGGCATTCTGCCAGTTCGTCCCGTCATTGCGCGTGATCTTGCCGTTCTGCGAAAATCCGACGCCCATCGGGGTAACGGTGAACGGGTTGAACATAATATCCTGCAGATAATTATAGGTAGAGGCCGAAAGATCGAAGTCATAGACGCCCTTGGTGTCGCTCTTGAGCGACACGGCGTTGCTGAGATGGGTTTGATCCCAGGTGTATTTATTGCTCGCGAAGCCAGAGATTCCCGCGAAGGTCGGCGCGCCCGTTGCCGTTGAGGTCAAATAGGTCTGCGGATTGGAGGTCTGGACGTTGTTCCAGATTCCGAGCGAATACGTCGCCTGCACCAGCGGCGTAACATCGTAGGCCAGTCTCAGGTTCGCCGATGTCTGCTGCGAATGGGCCAGTGCGCCGGTGCCGACGACATCGGCGACAAGACCCTGCTTGTTCAGCGCTGGAAAAGTCCCAGTAGTCCCGCCGGGAATCGAGCCGTTGGTCGTGTAGGTCAGGGGCTGCTGATAGCTGTCCTGATAGTTGACGCTGAGCAGCCACGATAAAGCCCCCTTGCGGTCGCCGGCAGACGCACTCGTCACACTGCTCGCATAAGTGTCCTTGGTGCCATATTGATTCCACGGCATGACCGACACCGTTTCCTTTGCGGTGGCAAAGGCGTGGTCCGGCATTTTCGAGGTGATCAGCAGCACCCCGCCGATGGAATTGCCGGGATAGGCGGCGGCGAAGGGACCGTTGAGAAAATCGATGCGCGCGATCGATTCCGGCGACACCAGGTTCCAGTGCGGCGAGGCGCCGGTGTTGTTGTTGCCGATCAGCGCGGAGATCAGGAGATCGTCGAAATAGATCAGCGTGCGCGCGCTCGAATTAAGGCCCCAGGTCCGGGTTGCCAGCACCGCCTGATTGTCCCCGTCGTTGCGTTTGCGGACGAACAGGCTCGGCATGTATTTGACGGCGTCTTCGGGATCCTTGAGATTGATGGTTTCGTCGATCTGCTTGGCCGTGATGCTGAAAGACTCCTGCGGGAGTTGAAACCTCTGCTTGATGGGCGGGGTACCGAGCGATCCGTTGGCGCCGTTGCCCTCGGTGTTGACGACGACAACGGGGAGATGCCGTTCCGGCGCCGCGGCCGCCCGCTGCGTTCGCCGCCTCGGTGAGGCGGACGGTTCGGCCAACTTTCGCTGCGTGTGCCTGGCGGGCGCCTGAGGCGCCTCGATCGTGACCGGCGGCAGCACTTTTTCGCCGCTCTGCGCGTTCGCAACGGTCGCGGGCGCCAGCAGCGCCACCTGAAGTGCAACCACGCTCACGCCACCGAGGGCATGAAGACGAAACATCCGATATTCCTGACACTGGCGCGATGGCCAGCCTGCTCAACGGCATCATCAGGCACGGCTCGCGCCGCGCCCGTCGTGAGGTGTTTTGAGAGTCAGGAAAAGGACGGCGGCGCCCGGGCCTGAGCGTGAGAGCCGGTTCGGGAACCGAACAGATCCGGCGCATTGTCGCGCCAAACCACGCGCAGGGATTGGCGATAGGGCACAGCGACCGCCGTCTGCGGCGTGTCGATGGGCGTGCCGGCATGCGCCACGCAGCATAGGGAACAGGCACCGTCGTGCGCACGATGCCCGCCAGTTTGGTCGGTCTGGCCTGGAGTCGAAGAGCTTGGGGTCGACGCTGCTTCGTCGTGACAGATGAAGGCCGCCTGCAGCGGATCGGAGGCTGCAATGCCGGCAGCCCAGGTCGCCGCGATCGGCGCTAGGATTTGCGCCATCAGGGCGATCAGGACGATCGGGAGAAATTTCCGCAGCCGCCGGCGCATCAACGAGTCTACCTCTTTCGACGTGGCTAGCTAATCATCCGGAGAGGCCGAAGTCGAGATCAGGCTCCCGATGATATATCGCGGGTCGCCATGAAATAATCGGTCATGGCTGGTGTCCCCGAACGTGACCTCCGTCGCCATTCCCCTTTCCATTCCCTTGCCATTCCCTTGCCCTACCGCTTTACCCGAAGACCGGTTTTCCATGGTTGAATGCAACCCGAAGTGGCGAAATCCCAATCATTTCGCAAATTGCTCGAATTTTGAACAATCGTTGCTGAAAATGATGACAAGGCGAAAAAGATGGTCTACCAATATGAGTTCAGGCTGGCCGTAAGGTTGAAGTCTGGTGGTCCAAGTCTCGGGAGGAGCCCTGGCGCGCACAAGCAGCGTCGCCCCGTCAATCAAGATCAAATCCAAATTTTCGGGGAAATAGGGTCGACACAATTTTTAGAGCAGGGCTTGCGCCCTGCTCTTTTTTTTCGGGATGCTTTGTTCGAGATGTTTTGCAGCAATTATTCGTCAAGGCGCAGCGGACATGACGGCACCAGCCAATCTGATCCAGCACAGCTTTGAACTGGCTGCGGCGCGCTGCGAGGATTTGACGCCGCTGGTTTACCGTCGTCCGTTTCGCGAACACCCTGAAGCCGAATCAATGTTCCGGCGCGAAGCGAACGACCTGGTGAAGGGTTCGATGCTGGCGTTAACCATCGATGCGATGCTGGATTTTGCCGGCGACCGCACTGGCAGTTTTCGCATGATCCAATGCGAGGTACAGTCGCACGGTGCCTATGGCACGCCTCGGGCGCTGTTCGGCGCCTTTTTTGGCGTGATCGCGCAAACCATGCGCGAGGTTCTCGGAGCCGACTGGTCGAGCGACATCGATGACGCGTGGCGGAAGCTGCTGGCGGAGATCGACCGCGTCATCACCCAAAGCGAGGCATAAATCGAAACGCCCCGAATCCTCAATCCCGATCGAGGAAATTCGAGCCGATATCGGCTTTCTTCTTGATCGGGTCGTAGTCGCAATAGACGCCGTCTGCGACCAGCGTGTAGCTCGAAATGATCGTGTATTTGTCGAGCTTGACCGAGTTCAATCCGATCACTGAGGTATTGGTGCCAGTATTCCATTTGAAAGGGGTCGTGCTCTGGGCCCTTTCGCAGGCCGCAACGGCTTCCGCAAAGATATAACCTTCGACGAAGGCTTTCACCGTCCGGAGTTGGGTGGTGGTTTTCCAGTTGACGTAGAACGACGCCGCGAGGCCTGCGATGACCAAGATCAAAAGTCCGACAATGGTTCTTTGAAAATTCATTTCCTCTTCTCCGGGGGCGTGAACTCATCGTGGGCGTTGGCGGACGTCCGCTTTGGTGTGGCTGACGGCTCAAGCCGGATATCACGCGAGGTCCGAAAAGCGCCCCAGCAGACTCGTGCACCGCAGCAAACATCATCTCTATTCGATCACCTCGCCGGCGGCGACGAGCAGACTGGTCAGCACGGTCAGGCCGAGGCCTTTAACGGTTCTGAGATTAAGGCGAAACCGACGAGCACGCCGACGCGCCGTGTTCGGTCTGGCTGTTGCGTGTCCCGCAATCGGCAACGTAGCCGCTACCCCGCCGAGAAGGGTGATGAACTCGCGCCGCCTCATTCGAAAGCCCCCGAACCTCCGATGAGACTGAGCCAAATCAAGCCGCAATACAATGACGCCGCTCACGGGCAGTTCGTCGTTGAAGGCGAAATGGCCGCCTCAAGGCGGGGACTGCCCTGATAGCGACCGAAGAACGGACCTCGTAGGACGTGGGAGTAGCGGACGTTGCCCCGCGCAGCATTTTTCAGGATGGCCAGCCCCGCCACACCTCTCGCAATCTATTTTTTCGATTGTCCCCGGACCTCGTTTGCCTCTTGGAGACATGTCAGTAATTCGACATAGCTTGGCGTGTCGTCGTTATTGGTTTCGGCAGTGCAAGTTGCCTTGTCCGACCTGGTAAATTGAGACCATTGGGTCTGAAGCTGCTGACGCGCCTGCTGCTCGTCACTTATACATTTCTTCAACGGCTGCTCTTCGGTGAGGCCCGACGAAGCAGCGTTGTCGAGGCGGCAGCCACGCGCAATATCAAATGTCGGCACATTGTCAGCAACCATAACGACCAAATGCGATCCGAGGATTATTATCGGCATTGAGATCAGCATCATCGTTTCTCTCCTCCAGGACTGTACCCTGCGTTCAAACCATTGCTGCGATACCAAGCAAGTTTGTACCTCAATTCATACTCATGGACCTAAGGGTAAAAGTGCGCTCCGAAGTGTCGCGCTTGAAATGCCCATCAGCCCCGCAAAGGGGTTATCCAGTTCAAAAATCAGAAAAATAGCGCAGCCAAACGACAGCGCGCACACAAACAGCGAGGCCATCACGACCAGATTGGCTTTCGCAAACAGGGTGAAGCTCACGAAAATCACGCTAAGCCAAAAAACCAGAATTATTAAAAATGGAGTCGGAATTGAACCGCCGGTCTGCGCAAATAACAACAGTCGGATTTGCGCGCCTTCCGTGAAGGCCTGAATGGCGCGAGACTGCAGCGAACGTTGCACATCGTTGTTCGGCGACAGGCGTTCCAGTTCATTTTCGAATGCCAACGACTCGGCGCTCGACACGAAATGAACGACCTTCCCGGTCGGAATCTCTTCCTCGTGCCAAATGCGATTGGCCAACGGTTGAATGCTCCGCCGCAGAAGATTTCGGACAGCAACTGCGTCCGGACCATATCGCGCAAGAAGGTCGTCCAGAAGGATTATCGTTGCGGTCATTTGTCTGACCTGGTTGGTTTTCTGGTCGAAAGAATTTTTCGCGGACGCGATTAACAGACCCAGCACAAGTGCGGTTAACGTGCCGATCAGACCCGTTGCCATTTTTACAACGTCCTTGGAGTCCGGATGCAGATGCCTTTCCGACAACAACGGTCGAACAGCCACGCCTACCAGGGCGCCGCCGAATATCAACGCGAACACAAGGAGCGAGATCAAAAGATCGTCCATAACCAAGATCTCTCCGCCATTTTTGGAGACTATTCGATACGGCATGGCGCGCCCCTGCAATCCGATCGATCGCTCGGAACGCGACATGTTTTGAGCGGATGCGTCGCAGGATTGTCAGTACACCCTGCGGCGGACAACGGCCCGCCGTGGTGCAACAACAACAGGACGGACGACGGGACGTCCCACGACAACAGCGCCGCCTGTGGCGACGCAGCCCGCGCGATGCACGCCACGGGCGCAGACGACGGCGCTTGCGTCCATCGTGCTCAAGGCGATGAAGCCCCCAGCCAGCCATAGAGAGATAATATATTTCATGACTATGCTCCTTGTGTTGAAGTCCTAATTCGTCAATCGCAATCCGGCGTCGTTTGGCGACGAAGTGCCGCGGTGCTTAGGCCGCGGAGACAACTGCCGGTCTCTTCGCAAGCATCGTTCGTCGATCGTGAATCAAGTTCTCCAGCCGGTGGGCTGCCACGTTCAACGTAGCGTCATCCACCGCGCTCTCGTCCCCGGCAGCGGATCTGGTGCGTTGCGCTTCGAGAATGTTGTCGATTTCTTCTTCGATACCTAACAGCTCAGCTTCGGTGCCGGCGTTCCGAATCCGGCGTCCCAGGGCATAGAGAGAATCGAGGGGGCCTTCGCTGGTTGCCGGCTCGCCGAGCTTCAGAAACTTCCACGCCGCGGCAAGCACGGTGGCAGCGCCCCCCAGCACCATTGGCGTTAGATAGATCCAGTTGCTGTATTCATCCATAAAGCTCTGTTGGGTGCCGTTGTAAAAGGCTGCCGCACCCGGGTGCAGGGCAAGGTAAGCATCTGCGTCAGTGCTGGGGGCGGCGATCTGTGCGAAAATAGGCTGCTCGACCAAAAGGTCCCTGCGGACGCTCATGATCGTCTGCGTGAGGGTGGCGATCCGGTCGGAACTAAGTTTTTTGTTCGCAACAAGATATAGAGAGGCTCTCAAGGTCGTCAGGTCATCCTCCGGGACTGGCGGCGCTCCCCGCAGCGTGCCCTTCGGGATGTCGAAACTTTCATAAGCACGTTCGGCTTCTGCGATTGCGCCTGCGGAATCGATCGGGATCAGTACCGGCAACGCTTTCGTGCCCTGCTGGAAAAAACCTCGCACCAGCGACAAATATTTTTCAGCCAAAGGGATCACAACAAGCAGCGCGCTAACCTCTTTGGATTGAATGGCTCGCCGGGCATCCGGCAAAGCAATATCCTTGAACACTTTCGCACGGTCGAGCCCATATTCCTTGCTCAGCACATCCACAACTCTGGTATTTGCGTCCCCTCCAATGACGCCCACACGGCGGCCCTTCAATTTGTCCATGCTGTCGAAGGACGAACCCGGCGGCGCGATGATGAGTACGACCATATGGCTCACGACGACGACGGCTCGCGCTTGTGACAGGTCGCCGACATCGCCGCGAACCACTGCGAGATCTGCATTGCCCGCCGAAAAAGCCTTGGCCGCTTCAAGTGCTGTGCCGCTGTCGACAACTTTGAGCCGAACCGACGCGTTCGTCGTAACGAGCCGGCTTGCAATCGCCGACATTGCCTTGGCGGCCTCGCCGTCAATCGAGCCTACCGCCACGGTCATCGTTACCGGACGAGTATAGTACCGATAGGCAATGAAGCTCGCGCCTGACACGAGGCCAACAACACCAACAAGCAAGATGAAACGAAGCCAAAGCGGCAAATTTTGCGAAACCATGCTCGTCACTCCTAACGCGCCGACTTACAGGAGACTCTCATCGGGCAGCCCCTCGTTATTTCCCGCCGCCGCTAGCTCCATTGCCGTTCGGCGCAAACGCACTAACGGGTGAAGTGCGCGCATAACCGTCACTTGCGAGATTCTCGCGTGGAAATTTGCCCTGCCAGATGTTGGCCATATGACGGCCGTTTGGCGTCAACTCATGTCCCCACGCGAACTCAGCCTGATCGAGCCCACCGCGTGCCGCACAATCCCACTCGGCCTCGGTCGGCAGTTCTTTGCCGGCCCAGGAGGCGTAGGCTTCCGCATCCCGGTACGAAATATGCACAACCGGATGATCGTCGAGACCGCGGATCGAACTGCCCTTGCCGTAGGGGCGACGCCAGTTGGCGCCGAACTTTAAACTCCACCAGTTCGCGAAATTGCCCAGATCGACCGGATGGTCCGGCGGGCTGAAGACGAGCGAACCTGCCTTCAGCATATGCGGCAGTGCGCCCGGATAATCCTTCGGATCGGGTGCGACTTCGGCGAATTTAACGTAGCCGGTCGCTTCGATGAATTCGCGAAACCGCCGGTTCGTTACCGGCGTACGATCCATCCAGAACCCATCGACCGTGACGCGATGAACCGGGGCTTCCTCGGGGTAGTGCTTGTCCGATCCCATGCGGAATGTGCCACCGGCAACGAAGAGCATATTGGCATGCTGGTCGTGTCGATTGCCCGCCGATGAAGGGGCCGCATCAGCAAGACTCATGGTGACCTCAATCAGGTCGGGATCGCGCACCGCCGGCTTGGCAATGGTATTGGTGGAAAGTTAATCGTCGATCGATTTTAGAGCCGAAAATATCGATATATGCCACGCATCGGCAAAATGTCGTGCCGGTGCTGGCTAAGGCGAGCCGTCATCCAAATACGTCAAATATCCTGACGTTGATGTGCCGTTATGAAATCCTGCACCCGACGCCGGGCAAGAGCAAGCACGATCGTCACCGCATCCCCAAAGCCGATTGTCGTGCGCCTCACCGGGCGTGAGATGGACCGGCAGGCCGTTGGTGTCCAGCAGCGCGTGAATCTTGCTCGTCAGGCCCCCTCGTGAGAGACCCATATCTTGGTGAGCACACGACGGTCATTACACGCGGAACGCCGCGCGCTTGTTCGGCCGCATCGGTTTAATGGCGGTCCATTCATAGTCACTGAATTCGTAGCGTATGATTCGAGGCTCCGGTTTGAGAGCTTGAATCACGTCCACGGCCGTACCATCAAACCCGCAGCGGCCCGTCGCCGCGCCGCCAATGCTCTAAAATTACTTCAGCTTTCAGGGGCAAAGCGGAAGTGGCCGGCGCGCGGTCAAAACGGCGCGAATGACCCCCTTGCTGACATCGAAGACAGAGATCATTTCCGGCGTTCCAGCATAACATCCCGCCGCATTTCAAACGGCGCGCTAACGAACAATTAGTACTTCTTCGGTCACATGCGGCTAAAATACAACCAGAGGTCAATAGATGGCTATCGCCGTGGCGGTGGTGGGAACATTGGCGGCAGGTTTCGCTGTTAACTTGCTGCGAATTCCAAAGGGCTACCGGCAAGCCCTTCGCGTAATTGTCATGATGATCGGTTTGTTCTGCGCCATCAAATTGCGCCACGTGTTCGCCTAGCTGTGCCGAAACTTCTCCCAAAACTTGTCCTGATTTTCATCGGCATCGCTTTCGGTGTGTTCTGCCCTGTTTTTCGCAATTTTCGGGGCCATTCGCTTTCACTGCTGGATTGAGGTCGGAAGATTGGCGCCACCACACTATCCCGGAATTGAGAGGTACGACGTCATCTCCTTCAGTACCGATCCGCTTCGGGCCGCGCTCGAGATCGGAGGTAATGCTCTCCTCATCTTGATGACTGTATCTGCGCTTTTCCTGGTGATCTTGATGTTCTGGCGGGGCGTGGGCATGGCCTTCGTATGGAACGTCCGCTCCTGATGCTGTGGACGGCTCCTCCACCGGCACGTGAGTGCCACGAATGTAGGAGCTGTTGAGGCTCCCGCTACTCGGAGGAGCTAGTCATGGAAGTCACGACAATCGGTCTAGACAGTGCGAAGTCGGTTTTCCAGGTCCACGGCGTCGATGCGAATGGCAAGGTGATCGTTCGCCGCCAGATAAAACATCGGTATGTTTTGGCGTTCTTTCAGAAGCTGGCGCCGTGTCTGGTCGGCATCGAAGCCTGCGCCTCCTCGCATCATTGGTCGCGCGAACTCAAGGCGCTCGGCCATAGGGTGCGGCTAATGCCGCCGGCCTATGTGAAGCCGTACATCAAGCGGCAAAAGAACGATGCCGCCGACGCGGAGGCAATCTGCGAAGCTGTCACCAGGGCGAACATGCGGTTCGTCGAGACCAAGACGTCAGAGCAGCGAGGCTGCCTGATGCTCCATCGCACGCGCAACCTGTTTGTTCGTCAACAGACTGCGGCGATCAATGCGATCCGCGCTCATCTTGCTGAGTTCGGGATTGGCACATCGCGTCATTTCGCGGCGCCGCGGAATTTGCCGCTATCGGAGTCATAGCGGACCTCGAGCCACCTGCACCAGCCAAGCTCGATTTATGAGTACCCGCCCTGGTATGTCCGCCGCATGTCCGGTTGGGTCATAATTTTCGCAGCACGCAGCAGCGATCTTCGTCTCGCGCAATACCTTGAAGAACAGTCCGCCGCCCCGAATCACGGTTTAAGCGGTCAGGAGCGCGGCAACCTTGGAATTCGCTCTGCAAATCCGTTGAAGCACGCCAAACGTTCGTCTTCTTCCTTGATGTAACGGCAATCCATCACACCATTTGCAGCAGGCGGCTTTGGCTTGGGTGCCGGTCGAATGACCGCATCGTAGCAATCCAGCCGGCCTTTCGAGCCATCATCGATGTCAAGGCAGTCCTGTAGCCTGACCGCAATCGATTGATGTTTCGCCGGAGCGCTCCGCGACTTCACCTGCACCAGAGGTTTGTCGCCAATTGTTGGCGCAGCACCTTGTGCGAAGGCTGATGCTGAGTAAAGGACCGCAAGCACAGTAAGCATTTTTCGCATTTAAAGTCGCTTTCACGTTGGGAGAGAGTTGGGAAAAACCTGGCTTGCCGAGGACCAAGGATGAGCGCCTAGAACGGCATCCCCATCAGCTTCGACAGCCGCTCGACGTTCAGATAGCCGGCGTCATAGGCCAGCCACGCCGCCGCGAAAAGGACGGCCGAGATCGCCGTGGTCCAGATCAGCTTGCGGCCCATCTGGCTTGCGATCGGCGCGCCGGGATCCGTTCCAGGGGCCCCCTCGCCGTCTTCGTGCTGGCTGCGCACGCCGAACGGCAACGTCAGGAACAGCACGATCCACCACATGACAAAGTAGATCGCGAACGCAGTTGAGATTGTGTAGACCATCGCGGCTCAGGCCTGTTCGATTTCGACGAGCGCGCCGGAAAAATCCTTCGGATGCAGAAACAACACCGGCTTGCCGTGTGCACCGATCTTCGGCACGCCGTCGCCGAGCACCCGCGCGCCCTCCTTGATCAGGGTGTCGCGCGCCGCAATGATGTCGGGCACGTCATAGCAAATGTGATGGATGCCCCCATCGGCGTTGCGTTCGAGAAATTTGGCGATCGGCGAGGATTCACCAAGCGGCTGGATGAATTCGATCTTGGTGTTGGGCAGCGTGACGAACACGGTGATGACACCGTGCTCCGGCAGCGGCACCGCCGCGGAGACCTCGGCGCCGAACACCGCGCCGTAGATTTTGGCGGCCTTCTCGGCATCCTTGACGGCGATCGCTACATGATTGAGCCGGCCCAGCATGATACCCTCCGCAAACGTTAGACCGTCAAAACATGAACGTAGCACAATGGCTTCTTGCCCCACTGCTCGCTGATTGAAGCGCGCACTGCCCGGCGCACCGACTCCGCCATCGCGTCGGGATCGCGCCGCCCCGCCCGCGGCAGACCCTCCACCGTCGATACCACGATGTCGAACACGATCTCGTCGATGATCTCGCCGGCCGTATTCTTCTCGGGGATGCCGACCAGATCAACCTCGGGATCGTCGGCCAGTTCGCCCTTGTCGGTCACGGCGATCGCCACGAAGGCGCAGCCGGCGAACGCCATCCGGCGCCGTTCAATGACCGCGCGCGACTTGGAATCCTCGAGAATCGAGCCGTCCTTGTAGAGCCGTCCCGACGGCAATTCCTCGATCACGGCGGGATCGCCCGGCCCGAGCCTGACCAGATCGCCGTTGCGGCAGATCAGAACCTTCGGCACGCCGGCGGCCCGCGCCAGCTTGGCGTGCTCGAACAGATGCAGCGCTTCACCGTGAACGGGAATCAGCAGTTGCGGACGCACCCAAGAAATCATGTCGCGGAGTTCATCGCGGCGCGGATGGCCAGACACATGCACTAGATGGGTGCGGTCGGTCACGACCTCGATGCCCTGATTGATCAGGCCGTTGATGATGGATCCGACCGCCTTCTCGTTGCCGGGGATGGTGCGCGAGGAGAAAATCACGCAGTCGCCCTTGTTCAGCGTCACCTGCGGATGATCGTCATTGGCGATGCGCGACAGCGCCGCACGCGGCTCGCCCTGGCTTCCTGTGCAGAGCGCCAGCACCTTGTCCGGCGGAAAATGGCCATAGAGATCGGCGCCGCGGAAATTCTGCACGCCGTCGAGATGGCCGGTTTCGCGCGCCACCTGCACCACGCGCTCCATGGCGCGGCCGACCACCACGACCTCGCGGCCGGCGACGCGTGCCGCGTCCGCAACCGCGCGCAGCCGCGCGACATTGGAAGCAAACGTGGTCACGGCGACACGGCCTTTCGCCGCTTTCACCAGTTCGGCGATGGTCTTTGCAACCTCGGCCTCCGACGGCGAGCGCCCTTCCCGCACGGCATTGGTGGAGTCGCCAATCAGCGCCAGCACGCCAGCATCGCCGAGTTCGCGCAGCCGCCGTTCGTCGGTCGGCAGGCCTATGATCGGCGTCGGATCGATTTTCCAGTCTCCGGTATGCAGCACGGTGCCGGCTTCGGTGTGGATCGCCAGTGCGTGCGATTCCGGAATCGAATGCGCGACGGGAATGAACTCGACACTGAACGGGCCAAGATCGATGCGGCCGCCCGACGGCACCACCGTGACCGGAATTTTCGGCGGATTGCGCTCGGAAGCGCATTTGGCCTCGAACAGCGCGGCGCTGAATTTGGTCGCGTAGATCGGACATTCCAGTTTCGGCCAGAGGTCGATGATGGCGCCGAAATGGTCTTCATGGGCATGGGTCAGCACCAGGCCGACCAGGTTCTTGCGCTCTTTTTCGAGGAAGCGGATGTCGGGCATGATCAAATCGATACCCGGCAGATGCTCCTCGTCGCCAAACGACACGCCGAGATCGACCGCGAGCCATGAGCGCTGATGGCGGTTGCCCAAGCCATAGATCGACAGGTTCATGCCGATCTCGCCGACGCCGCCGAGCGGCGCAAAGGTCAGTTCATCCGGTCGCGCCATCAGGCTGCCCCCGCCGACGCGGCCGAGCCGAAATAAACATCTCCCGCCGATATCGGGACCCGCTGGCCATCGGATGTCCTGATAATCAGGCAGCCCGACTCATCCAGGGTATCGAATGTTCCCTGCACAGTGGAGGCGCCGGTCTGGACCTTGACCGGCTGCCCGAGCCCCGCCGCGCGCTCCAGCCAAAGGCGCCGGATCTCGCCAAAGCCGCGGCCATTGTCCCAGATACCGCGGAATTCCGCCCACGAGTCCGATAGCGTCGCGAACAGTTCCTCCGCGCCGATATTGACGCCCAGCGCGGCCAGCGAGGTCGCGGGAGTTGGCGTGCCTTCGGGCGCGGCGACGACGTTGGTGCCGATCCCGACTACAACGGCCAGGCGGTTATCGGCCACGACCTCGGCCTCCAGCAGGACGCCGGCCAGCTTTTGCCGCCCCCCCGCCAGCACGTCATTGGGCCATTTCAGCGAAAACTTCATATGATCCGATCCCGCTGACCTCAGCGATGCTTCGACACTTACTTTCTGCAGCGCCGCCTCGAGTGCAAGCCCCGCGGCAAAACCCAGCGTCGCCGCGACGGACGGCGAAGCATCGATCACTTCGAGGATGCTGCTGGCGAGGTTACCACGCGGCGCAATCCAGGGGCGATTCCGCCGTCCGCGTCCCGCGGTCTGCTCAGAGGTCACAAACCATATCGGGCCACGCTCGCCATCGCGCGCGCGCGACAAGGCTTCCGCGTTGGTCGAACCGATATGATCGAAGGCCGCGAGCCGATAACCCGCCGATATGGCTCGAGGACCGAGCGAAAATGTCATCTCAGGGCTGATCCGGCTTTGCCAAATCCGTCTGGATGCCGATGCTTTTGTTTGGGCATGATCTTCTCCGAAAACCGGGGTCCACTTTTCGGGATCATGCCTAGAATAATGACTTTGCCGCGACCGTCGCTACGCTGACCAGCGGCCCCGGATAAACGAAGAAAAAGATGTTGAACAGGCCCGCGACTGCCAGCACCGTGCGCAACTCCATGCGCATCGGATCGAGCTTGCCAAGCGGCTCGTCGAAATACATCACCTTGATGATGGTGAGATAGTAAAATGCGCCGACCACGCTCGTGAGCACGCCGATCACCGCCAGCGTGAACAGACCGGCCTTGATCGCCGCCACGAACACGTACCATTTTGCAAAGAAGCCCGCGAGCGGCGGAATGCCCGCCAGCGAAAACAGCAGCATCGCAAAGAAGAATGCCAGCAAGGGATTGGTGCGCGACAAGCCTGCGAAGTCGCTGATGTTCTCGACGTGCTGGCCGTTGCGCTTCATGGTCAGGATGACAGCGAAGCTGCCGAGCGTCATCGCCACATAGATCGAGATATAGACCAGTACGCCCTGCGCGCCCTCGGCCGTTCCCGCCGCGAGGCCGACCAGCGCGAAGCCCATATGGCCGATCGAGGAATAGGCCATCAGCCGCTTGATGTTCTTCTGGCCGATGGCGGCAAACGATCCCAGCGCCATCGAGGCGATCGCGACGAACACCACGATTTGCTGCCATTGCGAGACAATGCCCGGAAATGCGGTGAGCGCCACGCGGGTGAACACCGCCAGCGCCGCGACCTTCGGCGCGGAAGCGAAGAACGCGGTCACCGGCGTCGGCGCACCCTCATAGACGTCGGGCGTCCACATGTGGAACGGCACCGCCGAAACCTTGAAGCAAAGCCCGGCGAGCAGGAACACCAGACCGAACACGATGCCGATGCTGCCAGTCTTGGCGACCGCCGCGATGCCGGCGAAGCTGACGGTGCCGGTGAAGCCGTAGATCAGCGAGGCGCCATACAGCAGCATGCCCGACGACAGCGCGCCGAGCACGAAATACTTCAGGCCGGCTTCGGTGGATTTCGCGTTGTCGCGATTGCTGGCGGCGACCACGTAAAGCGCAAGGCTCATCAGCTCAAGCCCGAGATAGAGCATGATTAGGTCGCCGGCCGAGATCAGCACCATCATGCCGAGCGTCGAGAGCAGGACCAGGATGGAATATTCGAAGATGCGCCGGGAGGGATCGGACAGAAACTCCGCCGAAAGAATCAGCGTTGCCGCCGAGCCTATCAGCGCCAGGATTTTCAGGAACCGGGCAAAGTCGTCGACAATGAAGCTGTCGCCGAAGGTCGTAAGTTTTCCGGCCGGAAGCCACAGCTCCAGCACCCCGGTCACGACCAGCAGACACACCGCAAGGCCAGTGACGAGGCTGGTCGTTTGCGCCCCACGATAGGCGCCGATCATCAGCAGCACCATTGCGCCGACAGCCAGCACAAGCTCCGGCAGCACGGGCAGCAACTGATAACCTGCACTCTCAAAGCTCATAGCGCGTTATCCTGACCTGTCGCCATCAAGGCAGCGCGGCTGCCTTGATGGCAGTCACGGCTTGGCTGTAATTGTTAACGAGTTGCTGCACCGACGTCGCCGACATGTCGAGCACCGGCTTCGGATAGACGCCAAACAGGATGGTCAGAACCACCAGCGGCACCAGCGTCAGGCTCTCGCGGAAAGTGAGATCCTTGATGCTCGCCAGCGATGGCTTGACCAGCGCGCCGAATACCACCTTGCGATAAAGCCACAGCGCATAGGCTGCCGACAGGATCACGCCTGTGGTGGCGAAGAAGGCAGTGGGGATCGAGACCTTGAAGGTGCCGATCAGCGTCATGAATTCGCCGACAAAGCCGGAGGTGCCGGGCAAGCCGACATTGGCCATGGTGAAGACCATGAACACCAGCGCATAGAGCGGCATGCGGTTGACCAGGCCGCCATAGGCCGCGATCTCGCGGGTGTGCATGCGGTCGTATACGATGCCGACGCAGAGGAACAGCGCGCCCGACACGATGCCGTGCGAGATCATCTGGAATACGCCGCCGGCGACGCCCTGGGTGGTGCCGGCGAAAATCCCCATGGTGACGAAGCCCATATGGGCGACCGATGAGTAGGCGATCAGCTTCTTGATATCTTCCTGCATCAGCGCCACCAGCGAGGTGTAGATGATGGCGATGGTCGAAAGCGAGAAGATCAACGGCGCGAACTCATGCGACGCCAACGGAAACATCGGCAGCGAGAACCGCAGGAAGCCGTAGCCACCCATCTTCAGGAGGATCGCGGCCAGGATCACCGAGCCCGCGGTCGGCGCCTCGACATGCGCATCCGGCAGCCAGGTATGAACCGGCCACATCGGCATTTTCACCGCGAACGAGGCAAAGAACGCCAGCCACGCCCAGGTCTGCAGGGAACGCGGCACCGCGGTGTGCATCAGGGTCGGAATGTCCGTGGTGCCGGCATTCCAGTACAACGCCATGATCGCCAGCAACATCAAGACCGAGCCGAGCAGCGTGTAGAGGAAGAACTTGAAGGACGCATAGACCCGGCGCGGCCCGCCCCACACCCCGATGATCAGGAACATCGGGATCAGGCCACCTTCGAAGAACAGATAGAACAGCACGAGGTCGAGCGCAGAAAAGGTGCCGACCATCAGCGTTTCCAGGAGCAGGAACGCCATCATGTATTCGCGCACGCGCAACGTCACCGATTTCCAGCTCGCAAGGATGCAGAACGGCATCAGGGCGGTTGTCAGGATCACGAATGGCAGCGAAATGCCATCGACGCCCATGTGATAGGTGATGCCGCTGGCGAGCCATGACGATTTTTCGACAAACTGAAAATCCGGCTGCGCCGGATCGAAGCGCCAGACCAGGATCAGCGACACGCCGAAGGTGATCAGCGTGGTCCACAGCGCGATCCAGCGCGCATTGCGCCGCGCCGCCTCATCATCCCCGCGGCTGATATAAATCAGGAGCGCGCCGACCACCGGCAGGAAGGTGACGACCGAGAGAATGGGCCAGGTTGTCATTACTGGCCTCCCACGCCGAACATGAACCAGGTGATCAAGCCGGCGACGCCGATCAGCATCGCGAAGGCGTAGTGATAGAGATAGCCGGTCTGCAGCTTCACGACGTTGCGAGTAACGTCAAGCACCCGCGCCGAGACGCCATCGGGGCCGAAGCCGTCGATGATATAGCCGTCGCCGACCTTCCACAGGAAGCGTCCGAGCCACTTTGCCGGGCGGACAAAGATGAAGTCATAGAGCTCGTCGAAGTACCATTTGTTGAGCAGGAACTGGTACAGCATCTGGTGCTGGCGGGCGAGTTCGACGGGAATATAGGGTCGGCGGATATAGAACAGCCACGACACCACGAAGCCCACTGCCATCATCACCGTTGGCAACAATTTCATCGCCTCCGGCATGCTTTCCATATCCTCGATGATGTGCGTGTTCATCTTCAGCGAATCGCGGAAGAATTCCTCCACGCCATGACCTGCGAACAGCTCCTTGAAGGGGAAGCCCGCGAGGATCGATCCGGCGGCGAGAACGCCGATGGGAATGAGCATCCACAGCGGCGACTCATGCGCGGCCTCATAATGCTCCTGGTCATGCGGCTCGCCGTGGAAGGTCTTGAAGATCAGGCGCCACGAGTAGAACGAGGTCAGCCCCGCCGCGATCACTGTCATCAGGAAGCCGTAGAACGCCAACGGATTGTGCGAGGCGTAGGCGGATTCGATGATCGCGTCCTTGGAGAAATAACCGGCAGTGAGCGGGAATCCGGTCAGCGCCAACGTACCGATCACCATCACGATGTAAGTGAAGGGGATCTTGTCCTTCAGCCCGCCCATGTTGCGGATGTCCTGCTCGTGATGCATCGCATAGATCACCGAGCCGGAGCCCAAGAACAGAAGCGCCTTGAAGAAGGCGTGCGTGAACAGATGGAACATGCCGACCGAGTAAGCCCCCGCCCCCATCGCCACGAACATGTAGCCGAGCTGCGAACAGGTCGAATATGCCACGATGCGCTTGATGTCGTTCTGCACGAGGCCGATGGTCGCCGCGAAGAACGCGGTGGTGGCGCCGAAGAACATCACCACCGCCTGCGCGTCCGGCGCCAGTTCGAACAGCGGCGACAGCCGCGCCACCATGAAGACACCAGCGGTCACCATGGTCGCGGCGTGGATCAGCGCCGAGACCGGCGTCGGGCCTTCCATGGCGTCCGGTAACCAGGTGTGCAGCAGGAACTGGGCAGATTTGCCCATCGCGCCCATGAACAGCAGCAGGCAGGTCAGCGTCAGCGCGTCGGCTTGCCAGCCGAAGAAGTCGATGGTCTTGCCGGTCAGGCCCGGCGCGGCCGCGAAGATGGTCTCGAAGTCGGTCGAGCCGATCAGCATGAAGATCGCGAAAATGCCGAGCGCAAAGCCGAAATCGCCGACCCGGTTGACCACGAAGGCCTTGATCGCCGCCGCGTTCGCCGACGGCTTCTGGTACCAGAAGCCGATCAGCAGGTAGCTGGCGAGGCCGACGCCCTCCCAGCCGAAGAACAACTGCACCAGATTGTCCGACGTCACCAGCATCAGCATCGCGAAGGTGAACAGCGACAGATAAGCAAAGAACCGCGGCCGGTTCGGATCCTCATCCATGTAGCCGATCGAATAGAGATGCACGAGCGACGACACGGTATTGACCACGACCAGCATCACCGCAGTCAGCGTATCGACCCGCAGCGACCACATGACCTGCAGGTCGCCTGATGTGATCCACGGGAACAGCGATATCCTGACGTCGTGATGCATAAAGCCGACGTCGACCAGTGCAAACCAGGACAGCGCCGCCGAAGCCAGCAGCAGGCACGTGGTGATCAGTTCAGCCGCGCGCGATCCCGCCGCCGGCGGCTCGACGGCATGATCGTCGTGGCCGTGATCGTCTGCTGCATGATCGTCATGAGCATCCGACGCATGAACATCCGACGCATGGGCATCGACGCCATGCGCGTCGTCATGATGCTCGACGGTGTCGCCGCTTGGATTGCGCGCATGCGCCCCAAACACGGCGATCAGCCCCGCGAGGACAGCGCCGATCAGCGGCAGAAAGACGATTGCCTGGATCATTTGACGCGTTAGCCCTTCATCAGATTGACGTCTTCAACCGCGATCGAGCCGCGATTTCGGAAGTACACCACCAGCACCGCAAGGCCGATCGCCGCTTCCGCCGCAGCGACCGTGAGCACCAGCAGCGCAAACACCTGGCCGACGATATCGCCGAGGAACGTCGAGAATGCCACCAGGTTGATATTGACCGCGAGCAGGATCAGTTCGATCGACATCAGGATGACGATGATGTTCTTGCGGTTGAGGAAGATGCCGAGAATCCCCGTCGTGAACAGGATCGCACCGACCGCGAGATAGTGTCCGAGACCGATTGTCATTGCACCCACTCCGGCGCGTCCGCGTCCTGCAGACCCTGCCCCGACGCCACCTTGCGTACGCTCATTGCGAGTTCCGGCGTCCGCGCATTCTGCACATTGATATCCTGCCGCTTGACGCTGACCTTGTGGCGCAGCGTCAGCACGATGGCGCCGATCATCGCGACCAGAAGCACCATGCCTGCGATCTGGAAGTAATGAATGTACCTGGTGTAGAGCACCAGCCCGAGCGCCTCGGTATTGCTGACATTGGTCGGGATCGCGGCCGTAATGGATTTGGCGACGCCGGGATTGATGACCCAGCCGCCTCCGACCAGCAGCAGTTCCGCGAGAAATATCCCGCCGATTACAAGACCGATCGGCAGGTATTCACTGAAGCCCTCGCGCAGTTCGGTGAAATCGACATCGAGCATCATGATCACGAACAGGAACAGCACCGCGACCGCGCCGACATAGACCACGACCAGGATCATCGCCAGGAATTCGGCACCCATCAGCACGAACAGGCCGGACGCGTTGACGAACGCCAGGATCAGAAACAGCACGGAATGCACGGGATTGCGCGACACAATTACCATGACGGCTGACGCCACGCAGATACCGGCGAACAGATAAAAGAACAGCGCGGGAAGGATCATGCGGCCGCGCCTCCGTCATGAGTCGCACGACCGTCAGCGAACGCTACCGCATTCCCTCCTCCCTCGTGTGGGAGGGTCAGGGAGAGGGGCAAGCCACAAGCACCGAGATCGGGGCTTACCCCTCTCTCCAGCTCTCCCCCGCAGGGGGAGAGAGAGCCGACCGTGCCTGCTGCGCGTCTATGCATTGCAATGACCGAGTTCATTTCATCACCGATACGGCGCGTCGAGCTCGATTGATTTTGCAATCTCACGCTCCCAGCGGTCGCCATTGGCGAGAAGTTTCGCCTTGTCATAATAGAGCTCCTCGCGGGTCTCGGTCGCGAATTCGAAATTCGGCCCCTCGACGATGGCATCGACCGGACAGGCCTCCTGGCACAGACCGCAATAGATGCATTTCACCATGTCGATGTCGTAACGCACGGTGCGGCGGGTGCCGTCGTTGCGGCGTGGGCCGGCCTCGATCGTGATCGCCTGCGCCGGGCAAATCGCCTCGCACAGCTTGCAGGCGATACAACGCTCCTCACCGTTGGGATAACGGCGCAAGGCATGCTCGCCACGGAAGCGCGGCGAGATCGGCCCCTTTTCAAACGGGTAATTCAGCGTCGGCTTCGGTTTGAAGAAGTAGCGCATGGCGAGAAAGAACGCCGACACGAATTCGGACAACAAAAGCGAGCGGGCTGTGGCGTTGATGTTGATACTCATAGCGACCTCATTTCGGCGCGATCCCCGCGAAATGCAGCACGCCGGCGACGATCACCACCATCGCCAGCGACAAGGGCAGGAACACCTTCCAGCCGAGCCGCATCAACTGGTCGTAGCGGTAGCGCGGCACGATCGCCTTCGCCATCGCAAACAGGAAGAACATGAAAAATACCTTGAGCACGAACCAGATGATCCCGGGCACCCAGGTGAACGGGGCGTAGGGGATCGGCGGCAGCCAGCCGCCCAGGAACAGGATCGTGGCCATCGCGCACATCGTGGTGATCGCGACATATTCGCCGAGCATGAACAACAGATACGGCGTCGAGCCGTATTCGACCATGAAACCCGCCACCAATTCGGATTCGGCTTCCACCAGATCGAACGGCGGCCGGTTGGTCTCGGCCAGCGCCGAGACGTAAAAGACCACGAACATCGGGAACAGCGGCAGCCAGTACCAGCCGAGCAGCCCCCATTTCGAGTTCTGCGCCTCGACCACGGCCGACAGGTTCAACGAACCCACGCAAAGAAGGACCGTGATGATGACGAAGCCGATTGAGACTTCATACGACACCATCTGCGCCGCCGAGCGAAGCGCGGCGAGGAACGGATATTTCGAGTTCGACGACCACCCCGCCATGATGATGCCGTAGATCGACAGCGACGAGATCGCGAAAATATAGAGCACCCCGACATTGATGTCCGAAATCACCCAGCCGAGATCCATCGGGATCACGGCCCAGGCCGCGAGCGCCAGCACGCAGCTCACCAGCGGCGCCAGCAGGAACACGCCCTTGTTGGAGCCGGAAGGAATGATCGGCTCCTTCAGCACGAACTTCAAAAGGTCGGCGAAGGATTGCAACAGACCAAATGGGCCGACTACGTTGGGTCCGCGCCGGATCTGCACCGCCGCCCAGATCTTACGGTCGGCCAGCAGGATGTAGGCGATCGCGATCAACAGTACCACGAGCAGCAACAGGCTCTGCGCGATCATGATGATCAGCGGCCACAATGTACTGGTCCAGAATTCAGCCATCAGGTCACGCTCACTCCGCTGCCGTCAGCATGTGTCCCGAGGCCAGGCGGGAGCATTCCGCCATGACCGCAGACGCCCGCGCGATCGGGTTGGTCAGGTAATAATCCTCGACCGTTGTCTTGAAAGGCGCCTTTTCGACACTGCCGCCCTTGCCAGCCAACGTCTTCAGATCATCCGTATTGCCGGCTTCGATCCGGTCGACGCGCATCAGATGCGGCACGGCCTTGAAGATCGTCTGCCGCAACGCCGCAAGAGAATCGTAAGGCAGCCTCTTGTCTAGCACGTCCGACAGGGCACGGATGATCGCCCAATCCTCGCGCGCCTCCCCCGGCGGAAACGCCGCGCGGCTGGCCATCTGTACCCGGCCTTCGGTGTTGACGTACAGGCCGGATTTTTCCGTGTAAGCAGCGCCAGGCAGGATCACGTCGGCGCGATGCGCGCCGCGGTCGCCGTGGGTGCCGATGTATACCACGAAAGTACCGTCAGGTGCCTTGATTTCATCGGCGCCGAGCAGGAACAAGACGTCGAGGGTGCCGAACGTGGTCATCTGCGCCGCATTCAGGCCGCCCGCGCCCGACGCAAAGCCGACATCCAGCGCACCGACCCGCGAGGCCGTATCGTGCAGAACGCCGAAACCATTCCAGCCCGGCTTGGCCGCCCCGAAATCCACCGCGAGCTTTGCCGCGAGCGCCAGCACCGCAGCGCCATCGTGTCGTGCCGTCGCCCCGGCGCCGACCAGCACGATCGGATTTTTCGCAGCCTTCAGCACATCCGCGAAGGAATGCTTGCCGGCGGCGAGGTCGCTGAGCGAATCCGTGCCCGCGCCGAGATAGTCGTAGCTGTAAGTGAGATCGGCCTTGGCGCCGATCACGCCGATCTTGAGCTGGCCGCTGCGCCAGCGCTTGCGGATCCGCGCGTTGAGAACGGCGGCCTCCTTGCGCGGGTTTGAGCCCACAATCAGAAGCGCGTCGGCCTGCTCGATGCCGACGATGGTCGGATTGAAAATGTAGGAGGCGCGGCCGGCTTTCCAGTCGAAGGCGTCGCCATTTTGGGTCGCGAGATTGGCCGAGCCGAATTTGGCCAGCAGGTCCTTTAGCGCGAACATCTCCTCCACCGCCGCGAGATCGCCGGCGATGGCGCCGATCCGCTTGCCGTCGATGCGGCCGGCCTTCGCCGCGATCGCCCCGAAAGCCTCCGACCATGACGCCGCGCGGAGCTGGCCGTTCTCCCTGATATAGGGACGGTCGAGCCGCTGCGTGCGCAGACCGTCGACGATGTGGCGGGTTTTGTCGGAAATCCACTCCTCGTTCACCGAGTCGTTGACGCGCGGCAGAATCCGCATCACCTCGCGGCCGCGAGTATCGACCCGGATCGCCGAACCGACGCCATCCATCACATCGATCGACTGGGTCTTGCCGAGTTCCCAGGGCCGCGCCGCGAACGCATAGGGCTTCGAGGTCAGCGCACCCACCGGGCAGATATCGACGAGGTTGCCCTGCAATTCAGAGGTCAGGGCCGACTCAAGATAGGTGGTGATTTCCATGTCCTCGCCACGGCCGGTCGCGCCCATCTCGGGCGCGCCACAGACTTCGGCGGAGAAGCGGACGCAGCGCGTGCACTGGATGCAGCGGTTCATCGAGGTCTTGACCAGCGCGCCCAGATATTTGTCTTCGACCGCACGCTTGTTTTCGGCGAATCGGCTGGTGTCGACGCCGTAGCCCATCGCCTGGTCCTGCAGGTCGCATTCGCCGCCCTGGTCGCAGATCGGGCAATCCAGGGGATGGTTGATCAGCAGGAATTCCATTACGCCTTCGCGCGCCTTCTTCACCATCGGCGAACGGGTCGAGATTTCCGGCGGCTCGCCCTTGGGGCCGGGCCGGCAATCGCGAACGCCCCAGGCGCAGCTTGCGACCGGCTTCGGGCCGCCCTTCACTTCGACCAGGCACATCCGGCAATTGCCGGCGATCGACAGCCGCTCGTGGTAGCAAAAACGCGGAATTTCGGCGCCCGCGGCTTCGCACGCCTGCAACAGCGTAAATTCCGGGGGAACATCGATCTCTTTGCCATCGACGATGAGTTTGGTCATTGTGGTCTCAAGTCTTTCCCAGCTTGCAGTCGGGTGGAGTGACGCTGGCGGTCTTCATGGACGCCTTCACCCATTGCTGGGTGTCGGCGCTGTAGGTCGCGAGATAAGCCGGCTCGGCCTTGTTCTTCTCGCACAGGAACGGCAGATGCGGCCTCAGATCGTAGTCGCAGGAAGCGAGCCATTCGGGCCGGCCGGCGAACGCGGCGGTTGCTTCCTCGCAGGCATACAGGAAATAGGAGACAAAACTCTCATATTGAACCTGCTCGTCGCGGCTGCCTGCCTTAATGGTGTCGAAGTCAGGCTGCGAGTATTTCGGATTTCTGAACGCCAGATCGGTGTAGCCGAGAAACGCCTGCCGCGCACTTGCGGCGCGATTGTTGGATCGGATTTCGTTGATCTGGAACAGGATCGCCACAAAGCCGAGCAGCGCCACGGACGCCTGCGCCATTTGCGCCAGCGTCCCGTATTTCTGCCACCAGATAATGCTCGGTTGCGACATCGAGATTACTCCGCCGCGACCATATGCGCGGGGTCGAGAATGCCGACGTCGTCGATATCAGCCTTGCGCGAATATTCGTCGATGCGTTGCTCGATCTCATGACGGAAATGCGCGATCAGGCCCTGGATCGGCCACGCCGCGGCATCGCCGAGCGCGCAGATGGTGTGACCCTCGACCTGTTTTGTCACTTCCAGCAGCATGTCGATTTCACGCTTGTGGGCGCGGCCTTCCGCCATCCGGGTCAGCACCCGCCACATCCATCCCGGACCCTCGCGGCAGGGCGTACACTGGCCGCAGCTCTCGTGCTTGTAGAAATAGGAAATTCGCGCGATCGCCCGGATCAGGTCGGTCGACTTGTCCATCACAATGACAGCGGCGGTGCCGAGACCAGAGCGCAGCTTGCCCAGGCTGTCGAAATCCATCGGCGTGTCGATGATCTGGTCGGCCGGTACCATGCGCACCGACGAGCCGCCCGGGATCACCGCTTTCAGGTTATCCCAGCCGCCGCGGATGCCGCCGCAATGGCGCTCGATCAGCTCGCGGAACGGGATTCCCATCGCCTCTTCGACGTTGCAGGGACGTTCGACATGGCCGGAGATGCAGAACAGTTTGGTGCCGACATTGTTGGGCCGGCCGATGGCGGCGAACCATGCCGCGCCGCGCCTCAAGATGTCAGGCGCAACCGCGATCGACTCGACATTGTTGACCGTGGTCGGGCAGCCGTAGAGGCCGACATTGGCCGGGAATGGCGGTTTCAGCCGTGGCTGGCCCTTCTTGCCTTCGAGGCTTTCCAGCAGCGCGGTCTCTTCGCCGCAAATGTAGGCGCCCGCGCCATGCGTCACGTAAAGGTCGAACGGCCAGCCGTTGATATTGTCCTTGCCGATCAGCCTGGCCTCATAGGCCTGATCGACCGCGGCCTGCAGATGCTCGCGCTCGCGGATGAATTCGCCGCGTACATAGATGTAGCAGGCGTGCGCGTTCATCGCGAAGCTCGCGAGCAGGCAGCCCTCGACGAGCAAATGCGGGTCGTGCCGCATGATCTCCCGGTCCTTGCAGGTGCCGGGTTCGGACTCGTCAGCATTGACCACGAGATAGCTCGGCCGGCCGTCGGTCGATTCCTTCGGCATGAACGACCATTTCAGCCCGGTCGGGAAACCCGCCCCGCCCCGCCCGCGCAGGCCGGAGGCCTTCATCTCGTTGATGATCCAGTCGCGCCCCTTGTCGATGATCGCCTTGGTGCCGTCCCAGGCGCCGCGGCGGCGCGCGCCTTCGAGGCCCCAGTCCTGAAGGCCGTAGAGGTTCTTGAAGATGCGGTCCTTGTCGTCGAGCATGACTTGAAGCTTCCTAAGGGGTCAGCGATTGTGCTGCATGTAGGCGAGCGCGGCGGCGCATCCGCCGAAGGCCAGCGCCCATAGCAGGCTTGAATCGAGCGACGCGCCCAGCGTGTAGCGCTGCAGCAGGAAAATGAATGCACCGGCCGCGACGGTGTGCAAAGCGATATAACGCCAGTGTTTCATCGTGCCGACACTCCCCGGCCCGGCCGCCCATGCAGGGACACGCTTCATGTGGTTTCCTTCAGCGTGGTCGGCCCACCAATGGGCGCGGAGAATTGACGGCCGGTCTGCGGCCCCGGCTTCGGAAGGTTGCCGGAGGCAAAGCCGTCCAGCACCTTGCCGAAATTCTCCTTGGTCAGGTCTTCGTAGGTATCCTTCCAGATCAGCACCATCGGCGCGTTCACGCAGGCGCCAAGACACTCGACTTCTTCCCAACTGAAATTTCCGTCCTTGGACAGATGGAAGGGATCATGATGGATACGGCTCTGGCATACTTCGATGATATCGGCGGCGCCACGCAACCTGCACGGCGTCGTGCCGCAGACCTGCACATGGGCTTTCTTGCCGACCGGCTGCAACTGGAACATCGTGTAGAAAGTCGCGACCTCCAGCACACGGATGTAGGGCATATCCAGCAAATCCGCGACGGCGCGGATCGCGGCTTCCGAAACCCACCCCTCATGTTGTTCCTGGACCCGCCACAGGATCGCGATTACCGCCGACGCCTGCCGGCCCTCCGGGTATTTGGCGATCTGTGCTTTCGCCCACGCAAGATTCTCATCCGAGAACGTGAAGCTCGCGGGCTGCAATTCTTTCGGGGCGAGGCGACGAACGGACATCTCTTAGTCTTTCATTGCGTGCGGTGCGCGGCGTTTGCGTTCAGGGCATTGATCCTGTCCTGCCAAAACGCGCTTGCGGTACCAAATACGTTATAACCGACATGGGATGAAACCTTGATGCGATCGAGGATCGAAAGCTCGGTCACGGTTTCCATCCGATTGCTGCGCGGATCGTACACGATCAGCTTGAGCGGGGTCTGCTCGAGGATATAGCGCGACACGGTATGCCCGGGATCATTGCCGTGTTCTTCGCACAAGATCACGCTGTCGCCCTTTAACAGCCGCGCGCCGCCCTTGATGGCTTCGATCTCGACGCCTTCGACGTCGAGCTTGATCAGGTATTTTCCATCAGGCGATATCTTGCCATCGTCGAGCAGATTGTCGAGCGCGATCACCGGCACGTCCTCGCCGCCGTTGCTCGCGTCGCCGGCGATGCTGAACGCCTCGTGCTTGGTGCCGGAGAGGCGCGCGGTGCCCCTGCTCGCGCCGATCGCGCATTTCATCAACGCGAAGCGGTTGCCATTGACCTTGGCATTGTTCGCAAGCTTGGCAAAGTTCTGCGACGACGGCTCGATCGCAATCGCCTTGTGCGAACCGAACGGCGCGCTCGAGACCAGCACCGACCAGTAGCCATAATTGGCGCCGCAATCGAGCAGCGTGTAATCGACGCTGGCTGAGCCCCGAAACAGCAACTCCAGTTCGTCCTCATAGTGATACGCGCGATTGAGCAGCTTGCTCCAATAGCCATCGCCATAGGGAAATTCGAACACGGCGTCGGAATTGAGTTTGATTGCGATGTTGCGCTCGGGCAACGTCTTGCGCAGCAGATTGGCGCAGCCGATGTAGCCCCGATGCGAAAAGTGCGACGATATTTTTGAACCCGTCGCCAACGCCAGCGCGGCCGTTCGCTCCCACAGGTTTGCTCCCTCGAGAGCTCCCGAAGCCCGGTCAAACTGGATCGGCGGCGTTGCCATCACCGGTCGACCTCTCCGAACACGATGTCGAGCGAGCCCAGGATGGCCGAGACGTCGGCCAGGAGATGGCCCCTGCAGATGAAATCCATCGCCTGCAGATGCGCAAAGCCCGGCGCGCGGATCTTGCATTTGTAGGGCTTGTTGGTGCCGTCGGCGACCAGATAGACGCCGAATTCGCCCTTCGGCGCCTCGACCGCGGCGTAGACCTCGCCGGCCGGCACGTGGAAGCCTTCGGTGTAGAGCTTGAAGTGATGGATCAGCGCTTCCATCGAGCGCTTCATCTCGGCCCGGCGCGGCGGGAAAATCTTGTTGTCCTCGACGGCGACCGGCCCCTGCCCGTCGGCCGCGCGCAGCTTCGCGATGCATTGTTTCATGATACGCACGGACTGGCGCATTTCTTCCATGCGAATGCAGTAACGATCGTAGCAGTCGCCGTTCTTGCCGATCGGAATGTCGAAATCCATCTCGGCGTAGCATTCATACGGCTGTGCCTTGCGCAAATCCCACGCGGCGCCCGAACCGCGCACCATCACGCCCGAAAAACCCCATTCCCAGGCCTGCTTCAACGTCACCACGCCGATATCGACGTTGCGCTGCTTGAAAATGCGGTTGCCGGTCAGCAATCGCTCGAGATCGGCCACCACCCCGAGGAACGGTTCGCACCAGGCGTCGATATCGTCGATCAGTTTTGGCGGCAGGTCCTGGTGCACGCCACCGATCCGGAAATAAGCCGCATGCATCCGGGAGCCGGACGCGCGCTCGTAAAACACCATCAGCTTTTCGCGCTCTTCAAAGCCCCACAGCGGCGGGGTCAGCGCGCCGACGTCCATCGCCTGCGTGGTGACGTTGAGAAGGTGCGACAGGATGCGGCCGATCTCGCAATACAGTACACGGATCAATTGCGCACGGCGCGGCACCTCAATGCCGAGCAGCTTTTCCGCCGCCAGGCAGAACGCGTGTTCCTGATTCATCGGCGCGACGTAGTCGAGCCGGTCGAAATACGGGATCGCCTGCAGGTAGGTCTTGTGCTCGATCAGCTTCTCAGTGCCGCGATGCAGAAGGCCGATGTGCGGATCGACGCGTGCAACGAACTCGCCATCGAGCTCCAGCACCAGACGCAGCACGCCGTGCGCCGCCGGATGCTGCGGCCCGAAGTTGATGGTGAAGTTGCGGAGGTTCTGTTCGTTCATGATGCAGCTTCCGCTGGCGGGCGAATAGCGAGTCGCAAATAGCGAATAGCGAATAGAATCACGGCTTGGTCCCCGCCTTCTCATCGCCTGGCAGCGGATAATCCGCGCCTTCCCACGGGGAGAGGAAATCGAATTTGCGGAATTCCTGATTGAGGCGGACGGGCTCGTAGACCACCCGCTTCTCCTGGTCGTCGTAACGCACCTCGACAAAGCCGGTGAGCGGGAAATCCTTGCGCAGCGGATGCCCGTCGAAGCCGTAATCCGTCAGCAGCCGCCGCATGTCCGGATGGCCGGTGAAGATCACGCCATAGAGGTCGTAGCACTCGCGCTCGAACCAGTCGGCGCCAGGAAACTCGTCGATGATCGACGGCACCTGGGTCGTCTCATCGGCTTCCGCGCGCAGACGGATGCGCGCGTTCAGCGTCGGGGACAGAAAGTGATAGATCACGTCGAACCGCTTCTCGCGGCCGGGATAATCCACCGCCGTCACATCGATGAAGCTGACGAATCGACAGCCGGGATCGTCGCGCAGGAAACGCACGATCTCGACGATCTTGTCGGCATGCACCGCCACGGTGAGCTGATTGAACGCGACCATATGATCGGTCGCGGCACCCGGAAGCGCGCTAACAATCGTCTGCCCCAGAGCGTCGAGCCTGCCGTCGTCCATGCCAAAAAACCTTAGCGTTCGATGGTTCCGGTGCGCCGGATCTTCTTCTGCAGCAGCATCACACCGTAAAGCAGCGCTTCCGCCGTCGGTGGGCAGCCGGGCACGTAGATGTCGATGGGCACGATGCGGTCGCAACCGCGCACCACCGAATACGAATAGTGATAGTAGCCGCCGCCATTGGCACACGACCCCATCGAGATCACGTAACGCGGCTCCGGCATCTGGTCGTAGACCTTGCGCAGCGCCGGCGCCATTTTGTTGGTCAGCGTGCCCGCCACGATCATCACGTCGGACTGCCGCGGCGAGGCGCGCGGCGCAAAGCCGAACCGCTCGGCGTCGTAGCGCGGCATCGACATCTGCATCATCTCGACCGCGCAACATGCCAGGCCGAACGTCATCCACATCAGCGATCCCGTGCGCGCCCAGGTGATGAGGTCGTCGGTGGCGGCGACGAAGAAGCCCTTGTCGGACAGCTCGTGATTGACCTCCAG
>JAQGKC010000021.1 GCA_028290305.1 Bradyrhizobium sp. | reverse complement strand
GGGACTCACGAAACCGGTATATTCGACGTTGTGCTAGGGCGAGCACTCGCAATGGCGGCGTTGCTGAGCGTTCGAGTTTCGAAGCAAAGAAGCGGAGAGTAGTGATGAAAAAAACCATGACTACACTTGTTGTTGGTGTGGCAGTTGCATTTGGTGCGGCCTCAATCCCGACAACAGCAGACGCGCGATGGCATCGCGGTTTTCCGATCGCCCCGGTTGTCGGCGGATTGGCGGCAGGAGCCCTCGTAGGCGCAGCCCTTGCCGCTCCCCGGCCATACTATTGGCGGGAGCCGGTTTATTATGCCCCGGCATGTCGCATCCGTACCGATCGTATCTGGGATGGATGGGGTTGGCGCGTTCGCCGTGTCGAGGATTGCTACTAGGTCGGCTTGCATTCCTTCGGCCGACCGAGCGACCAGGGTACCTAGAAATCCAGCGGCGTCGCATTGCCGAATGGCGAGGGTGCTGAGCTCGATAATGCTCCCCTGATGGCTTTAGGTCTTTTACGTATGGGAGCATTTTCGACGATCGAGGACATTATTCTCAGTTTCGAGCACCGAGGGACTAGAAAGGCTTCACGACCCAATCGGCTTGGGCCTAGCACGTACCAATGTCTCGTAGTGAAGGAGGTAATCCTGCGCCATTCGCTTCGCCGTGAAGCGCTGTTCGAACCTCGTACGTATCTGTCGCCGATCGAGCTTGTCCAGACACTGCACTGCCTCAACGGCATTCAGCTCCCCTTTAACGATGAAGCCGGTGACACCGTGATCAACGACCTCCGGCACTGATCCAGAGTGGAATGCGATCACGGGCGTTCCGCACGCCATCGCTTCGATCATTACTAAGCCGAAAGGTTCGGGCCAGTCGATCGGAAACAGCAACGCCGCAGCGCCTCCGAGAAAGTCCTCTTTGGCTCTGTCGTCGACTTCGCCGATAAGCATGATCTGTTCGCCGTCAATTTGGGGCTCCAGGCACTCCTTGAAGTAACGCCTTTCGCTACGCGGTACTTTCGCCGCGATCCGCAGCGGCATTCCCACTTCGCGCGCGATGCGAATAGCCGCTTCCGGGCCTTTCTCCGCAGTCAGCCGCCCGAGAAAGGCAAGGTATGATCCTGATCCATAGCTCGGTCGAAACATGTTGGCCGGGAGCCCGTGATACACCGTGCCGCGCCAGTTCGCTTCACTAAGCGGCAGGCGTTGGCTGTTGGATATTGAAACAAAGGGCGCATCCGGGAACGCTTGGACAATCTCGGTCAGACCCGGAAAATCCAGACGTCCATGCAGCGTGGTAAGGAACGGCACGCCGAGCCGGCTCAGTAACGGTAGATGCAGCCAGTCGATGTGAGCGTGGATCATATCGAAGTCCGCAGCGTGCCGGGACATCGCCTCAAGCAGGGCAGTCTGTGCCGCCGGAGGATCCGAAGCAGGTCGGCCAAGGCGCAGCGCGCGAGGCCACACCGGGTGCAAGATGCCGCGTGTTGTGGAATCTCCGCTGGCAAACAGTGTCACTTCATGCCCGAGATTGACGAGCTCCTCGACCAACCAAGCAACTACTCGCTCCGTGCCGCCATAAAGTCTCGGAGGAACGCTTTCTGACAGAGGAGCAATCTGCGCAATCCGCATGTGCTTTCGCTTGTGAGCGGGTGTTGCCAACCAACGAACTGCGGTTCAATATGTTCTTAAGTTACGTAATAATGCTACCTCTATGGTGGGGCCTGGCCTGGACCACGTCGGCGGAAGCAAATCGTTCCAGCTCGAACTGTCGAGAGGAACGCGGCGCAGCGCGCACCAGTTCGATAACGGTGAGCACCGATTCCGGGGGCTGGCCTCATTTCGCTTGAAAGTCGGCGTAAAACTCGCCCTTCGCATTCTCGCTCCTATAGGAATAGACCTGATCGCCAGGCTTCAGCCGCTGCCGGAGGGCGAATCTTCGGCCCATCAAAACCAACAATCGGCGTGGTTTATTGGCTGACGGGCGAGAGCGATCAGCACTTTGGCGATACGACGTTAGGTTATGCGCAGAGCGAGGAAGCTTCCAGCTCTTGACAAAAGCCGGCAGTCTCGAGTGCGTCACGCCTGACACCTGGCGTGGCTATCGCCGTCCGCCTATCTCGTCGATGTGGTTCAAGAGGTCGGCCGGGTCTGCGTAAACGCGAATAGCCCCAGCATGCCGCAGTTCGTCCGACCCATAGCCGCCGCTGAGCAGTCCGACACCCAGTGCGCGGCAGCGCGTCGCCGCAAGCATGTCCCAGATGCTGTCACCGACGACGATCGCCGTTTCGATCGCCGCGTCTAGCCGCTTCGCTGCAGCCAGGAATAAGTCGGGATCTGGCTTTGCGTATCTAACTTGGTCGCGCGTGATTACAGGAACCCGTTCGGAATCGACGCCGAGCGCAGCAAGGTTGACCGCGGCCGTCTCCATCCGCCCGCTGGTAGCGATCGCCCAAGGTATTGCCGAGTTGGTCAACCAGGCGAGCAGCTCGCGCGCGCCAGGCAGCGGGCGGATCTCGCTCGCATATCGTTGATAGGCCTCGGCATGAGCCCGCTGTAGACGTTCGACACGCTCGGGATCAATTTCGACCGTGGTTTCGCGCAATAGCTGGTTAGTGAACAGGCCTCCACTCATGCCGATCTTGCGGTGGATGCGCCATACAGAGAGTTCGATGCTCTCGGCGTCGAGTGCAGTCTTCCACGCGAGAACATGTTGATAGACGCTGTCGACCAATGTGCCATCCAGATCGAACAGAAAAGCTGTTTTGACGTTCATTTGTGAAATCTCCTTTCTGGGAAACGCAATTACTTTTGTGATCAACCGCAGACATTTCAACAATTCACGCTGATGTGTTTCGAAGGTCATGTCATTGGTCAAAGGGCTAGGAACACCTTTGCTGACTATTGATCTGATAGCATCTGCACGATGCATGCGGCCATAGATGCTACGCTGTAGGCTTGTATTCCTGATGGGCCGCCGCGGCCACCTGTGCTCGGTCCCAGATCCCGCTAGACGTGAATAGCAACGCTGCAACGTTACAAAGAGCAATATCGATCCCAAACAATTGACAGCTGTCAATGGAATGAGGAATCGACGGTGCTTTACTGGGATTCCGTTTATAGCAAGCTGCGGTGGACAGCTGGGCCGGCCGTTGCTTCGGTGCACCGGGCGATAGACAGAGACTACATTGCAGCAAGCCGTTTGGACGTGGGTGCCGCGTATAATGTCGTTCATCTCACGAACTTCGCTGTCATCAAGCAGCCGGCCAGCTGATCACCGGAAAATCGCGTCCATGCACGTCGCCTGCGATCTTTGAAGCCGCGCTTTGGTGCTGGCCGGAGCCAACGATCATGCGAGTTCTTTCCGTAAACAGGAGACCTCATGCAGACGTTGCAGATCAATGGGGCGAGTCTTCAAGTCGATGTATCCGACGACATGCCGCTGTTCTGGGTGCTGCGCGACGTCATCGGCCTGACGGGAACCAAATTCGGGTGCGGCATCGGCCAATGCGGCGCCGCACCGTCCATATCGATGGCCAACGCTGAAGCCGGAGGACGTGGCAAAGCACCGGAACGGGGACCAGCCATGAGGGCGGCGGCGATTATGGCGATTATCTTGGCCTCGATCGTCTCAATACTGCTGGTTGAGGCGCGGGCCCAGGCTCCGCTCAATCCCGAGATCGAGAACCGAGCCAAGTTGGCGGTCAAGGAACTCGACATCAAGCCGGAGAGTAACTTGAGGTGGGGCGAGAACAAACTCGGCGGTGGCCTACTCCGTCCCGGACAAACCATCTCGATCAATGAGTTCACCGAAGCCAACTGCAAATACCAAATGCGCGCTGTGTTTCAGGACGGCCGAACCGAAGAGCGGCCGGTGGACATCTGTCGCCATAGCCGCATCGTCTTGGGCGAGCACCAGCAGTGACATCGAACGATCCGTCACGAGCAAGTCGATCTCCCCAGAACCCGGTGTTGCCGCGGGACCGCCTTCTCACATGACTGCAACAGGCCTGCTCCTCGCGCGCGCACAGTTCGCCTTTACAATCGGCTTTCATATCCTATGGCCGGCCTACACTATCGGCGTGTCTGGCTTCATCGTGCTCATCCATGTCCTGTGGCTGTGGACCGGACAGCCGGTGTATCGCGCGCTGCTGCGCTTCTGGATTCACATGTTTGCTCTCGGCTTCGCAATGGGTGTGGTGACCGGAGTTGTCATGTCGTACGAAATCGGGACCAATTGGAGCGTCTTTGCGGAACGCACTGCAAACGTCATCGGACCGTTCTTCACGTATGAAGTCTTGATGGCATTTTTCCTGGAGGCCGGGTTCGTCGGAGTGATGCTGTATGGTATGAACCAGGTCGGCCCCCGTCTCCACTTTGTCTCATGCGTGGCGGTCGCGCTTGGTGCAGTTATCAGCGCGTTCTGGATTCTCGCTGCCAATAGCTGGATGCAGACCCCGGCCGGATTCCGGCTCGAACCCGACGGCAAGTTCGTGCTCGTTAGTTGGACCGACGCTATTTTCACTCCCTCCTTGCCGTATCGCTACCTGCATATGGTGACGGCGGCCTATATCGCAGGTACCTTTGTCGTCATAGGCGTGTGCGGCTTTTATTTGTGGCAGCGGCGCCATCGGAAGTTTGCCGAAACCGGGCTTTCCATCGCTCTCTGGATAGCATTCGTGCTCGTGCCGCTGCAGGGCATCCTTGGTGATTTGCATGGTCGAAACTCTTTCAAATATCAACCGATGAAGGTTGCGGCCATGGAAGGCGATTGGGAGACGCGCCGCGGCCAACAGCTCGTGCTGTTCGCCTGGCCCGATGTTGCCGCTGCGCGCAACGAGTACGTGATCGCGATTCCGAAGCTCGGTAGTTTGATCCTTACGCACGACTGGAACGGATTGGTGCCCGGATTGACATCCGTCCCGCCGCAGGAACGTCCGCCGGTGCCGTACGTGTTCTTCGCTTTCCGCATCATGGTCGGACTCTGGCTGTTGATGCTGATGCTGGTTCTCGCCGGGACATGGCTACGACGGCGCGGGCGCCTCGACCGGGCGCGCTGGTTTCATATCGCCTGCGTCTGCGCGAGCCCGTTGCCATTTCTGGCCGTACTCAGCGGCTGGACGACGACGGAGGTCGGGCGCCAACCTTATCTCGTTTACGGCCTGCTCCGTACCGCGAATGCCGTCTCGCCGGTCGCAGCACCCGCTGTGGCGGGATCGCTCGCGCTCTTCGTGATCGTCTATGCGGCATTGCTGATCGCCTTCTTCTTTTACCTGGCCCGTGCCGTCGTGCACGGGCCAATGGAGGAGCCGGCCGAGGACCCGAAGGCGGTACGGCCGGGCCTCGTCTCTGCTCCGGCCCGCCGCGCTGCGGAGTAGGGCGATGGACTGGCTTCCTATGGTCCTTGGGCTCGCGGTTGCGTTCAGCGTCGTGATGTACGTCGTGATGGATGGGTTCGACCTCGGCATTGGCATCCTGCTCGCCTTTGCGCCAAGCGGCGACGATCGCGGCACGATGATCAACTCGATCGCGCCGTTCTGGGACGGTAACGAGACTTGGCTAGTGCTCGGCGGCACGCTCTTGATCGCTGCGTTTCCGCTTGCGTACGCGACGCTGCTTCCAGCATTCTATGTACCGCTGATGACGATGCTGTTCGCGCTCGTCTTCCGCGGTGTCGCCTTCGAGTTCCGTTTCCGTGCGAACCGCTTCCGCACCCTGTGGGACAACGCGTTCGCTGGCAGCTCGCTAATCGCGACGTTTTGTCAGGGTCTGGTACTGGGCGCCTTCATCAACGGCATCCCTGTCGCCGGTGGAGCCTTCCGGGGCGGCGCTCTCGATTTCTTGAGCCCGTTTCCGTGGTCTGCGGACTCGGCCTTCTTGCCGGTTATGCATTGCTTGGAGCCACCTGGCTTATCTTGAAAGCCACTGGCACCACGGCTTATTTTGGTCGTGCGGCTGCCCGTTTCGCGTTGCCAGCAACGCTTACCTTCATTGCGATCGTGAGCATCTGGACCCCGCTCGCCTATCCTCACATCGCGGATCGCTGGTTCAGCTGGCCGAACATCGCATATCTCTCGCCGGTGCCGATTGTGACGGCGGGCGTCGCCTATGGTGAATACCGTGCGATCACGGGGTCCCGGGAGAGGCTCCCATTCCTGCTCGCGATCGCGCTTTTTCTGCTGGCATTTCTTGGCCTCAGCATCAGTTTGTGGCCGTACGCAGTTCCCTACGTCGCGACGCTATGGCAGGCTGCGTCATCACGGGCCACGCTTGCCTTTGTCGGCATCGGCACCGCGATCATCGTGCCCATCGTGCTCGGGTATTTCGGATTTGCATACTGGGGGTGTTTCGAGGCAAGATCACGGGCCAGACGGGCTACGACCATTAGAGTAAACCAGCCGCGGCAGACCTACCACCGCGGCAGACCCATCAGAGAGAGGCGAGGACGGCCTCAGCAATGAAATCGCGGACTAAGCCGGGCGAGGCACAGCACACGAGTAGCACGATAGCGTAAAGAGGCCGAAGCTCCACCGATTGATGACGACGCCACCGTGCTTGACGTTGTCATCACTCGTTTTCGGACTGGACCGCCAGACCGCTTTCATTTGGTCCTGTTGGCCTTTCGCTGCTTGTTCTCCAGCTTCGATTTCCTAATCAGGTCAGCTTGCGCCCGATAGCCGAGCGCCACGGCTCGCAGCCCCGCTGCAGTGTCAGGGTCTGGCGCTTGAGCGGCTGCCCGCTCAGCTTTGTCGGCCTCCTTACGAAAGAACTTGACTTGTTTAGCCATCCGGCCCCTCCAAATGGACATCGAAACAGCCGCTCAAATCAGCTTCTCAGGGCGTGCGGAGATCGCCAATTGAGAAGCGAATTTGTGGATAAGATCCGCGCGACCTCTTACAACTCTTGCCGTTCGGATTGGTTCGGAGCGTCATAATCAACATCCCTGAGAGCTCCTGTTGACTGTCGTCAGCGCTGACGAGAGTGAAGTTGCTATCGTTGGTTGCCACTCGGCGCGATATCCGCATCCGTCGCGATTTTGGCGCCTGAAGGGACCTCAAATGCGAACATGAAGGCGATCTTCGTTAGCCATAGCCTTAGCCTTGTGATACTTCCGATATTGGTGGACGCGGTGCAAGCTCGCGACGCCGATCATCGGTCGGATTGCGCTGCTTTCCGATCTTGCTGAGGCGGTTCGTCATAACCCGCGCGGCTGCTGTAGAAGACAAGCGTCATTAATCCGATGCCGAGTACCAGCGAGAAGAAGCTGCCGAGCGCCAAAGCGATGTAGCCGTGTTTGGACATT
>JAQGKC010000006.1 GCA_028290305.1 Bradyrhizobium sp. | reverse complement strand
ACGCCGGTGACCTTGTAGATCAGCGGCTTCAGCGAATGCGAATTCTCGAACACGTTGACGACCGAGAAATCGGAAGTGACGTGCAACGTGACCAGCGCCGCGAACGATCCCGCGACAAACAGGAGTTGCGCCAGCGCCGTCGAGCGCGCGACATTCATCAAGGCGGGATCGCGCAAACGCGCGCCAAGAATAGGCACCGTCGACTGGATCAGTGCGAGGCCCAGCGCCAGTACCAGCGCGTAATGTCCGGCTTCCGCGATCACTCGGGCACCCCTTGCGTCGGACGCGACGCACCTTGCGTTTGCGGCGCGCCTTGATCCGCTAGCGACGTTCCCTGGGCGCCCTCAGCTTTTGCGTTATAGCCCGGCTTCGCGCCGTAATCGTCTTTCCAGTGTCCCTGCTTCTTCAGCGCGTCCGCGACCTCCTTGGGCATGTAGGTCTCGTCATGCTTGGCGAGCACGGTATCGGCCTTGAACACGCCGGAGGCGTCGAGCGCGCCTTCGGCGACCACGCCCTGCCCTTCGCGAAACAGGTCGGGGAGAATTCCTTTGTAGGAAACCGGCAACGTGGCGCTGCCGTCACCAACCCTGAACGTGACCGCAAGATTGTCGCCGCGCACCAGCGACCCCGGCTGCACCAGGCCGCCCAGCCGGAAACGTTTGCCGGCCGGAATATGTTTTTCGGCCACCGCCGCCGGCGTCGAGAAAAACACGATCGAATCGCGCATCGCGTTCAGCACCAGCGCCGCCGCGACCGCGAGCACTGCGAGCGAGCCGCCAATCATTGTCAAGCGCCGCTGCTTGCGCGTCATGCGTACTCTGCATCCTTGCGCATGATGTGATCTGAAAACCGCTTCACACTTTTCAGCATCATGCTCATAATTTTGCGCATCAGCCTGCTCACCCGTCGAGCCCGAGATTTTTCAGGCCCTCATTCAGTTGCCGCAACCGCTCCGCGTCATTGGCTACGGCCTGGCGGGCGTCCGTTAGCGCGCTCTTCGCCTTGTCGCGATCGCCCATCACCATATAGGCCCGCACCAGCCGCAGCCACCCCTCGACGTCGTCACCATTTTGTTTCAATCGGCTGGCGAGGCGATCCACCATGCCATGGATCATCGCAGCGCGATCGGTCTCATTCATGCCTTTTGCCGCAGCCACCGTGTCATCCGATAGCACTGGCGCTGCGGAACCGCCGATCCGGGCCAAAGCAGCCTGAACCAGCGGGCGCCACGGCGCGTCCGATGGCGCTTTCGCGAGCATCGCGCGCCAGATCGATGCGGCCTCGGCGCTGCGGCCGTCCTGCTCGGCGGCAAGACCGAGGAAGTAGCTCGCCTTGACCTCGTCCGCGTTCAGCGCAATCGCCCGTTCGAATTCGGCCTTGGCCTCTGATGTGACGACGCCACCCGCCGCCCCGGCAAGGGCTTCGCCGAGATCGGCCCGGCGTTCGGCACTGTCGCCGCTATAAGTGATCGAATTGTGGTAGGCCCGCACCGCTTCATCGTAGCGGCCGAGTCTCGCCAACACCGGCGCAAGCACGCTCCAGCCGCGCCCATCGGTTGGATTTTTTTCCAGATGCTGCTCGACCTGCGCGACCAGATTGTCAAGCGGCTGCGTGGCGTCGGGCGCGCGGGTGCGCTGGGCCAGCGGAAAATCGCCAATGCGCGGCGAGCCAAGTGAAAGGTAAAAAGCCACCGACATGATCGGTAGCCCAATCAGGGCGATCACCGCAGCCGAACGACGCAATCTGATGCTGGACGCAATTGGCGGCGCACGCCGATTATCCGCTGCGGCGAGCAGACGGCGGCTGATTTCGACGCGCGCGGCCTCCGCCTCGGAGGAGTCGATCAACCCCGCGGCGACGTCGCGGTCGATCTCGGTGAGTTGATCCTTATAGACCGCCGCCTCGCTGCCGTCGTTTTGCGGCCGGCCACCTCGCCCCAACGGCCAGAGCACGGCGAAGATCGCCGCAGCCGTCATCACCGCGAACACAAACCACAGAGTCATCAAGCGGGTTCCGATGGAATGGGCGCCCTACGGAAGCGCCGATGCGCCGCTTTACACCACGGGCGGCAAGCCGGGCAATTGACAATCGTCGTCCATCGATTGTGGTCTATCAATTTGCAATTGCTGGCAAATCACGAAACCCGGAAAAGCCGGTGCTAGCTGACATAAAACTCTGCACTTTGCGCGGCCGGCTCGCCGCGGCCGTTCAGTGCTTTCAGGTAATAGGCGCCCGATTTGATGGAGTCCGGCAGCTTGATCCTCAGCAACCCGTTAGGCGCCGGAGATGCGATCGTGGTGACCGGCTCGGCTAACTGCTCCCCGTTGGCTTTGTTGACCAGAACCACCTTCGCTTTGATCATGAGATTTCGGTAGGTCGCGGAAATCACACGGTTCTCAAGTTCAACGAATTTGATGATCGACTTCATACCAAAAAGGTACGTCCCCCGTTTGGCTAGGTCAACCAGAAATAGTATTTTGGAGTTTTTACTATCTCTTATCCGGTACGCGAAGGCTTGCGTTCACCGGTTACCGCGTTCTCGGCCGCCCTGCTCATCAGCGATGCATAGTCGTGACCGAACAACACCTCGCAGAAACGGATTGCCGCCTGGACCTGCATCTGTCGGTAGGCGCGCGACTTGGCATCGCCGCCGCGCAGCGATTGCACCAGCGCCTCGGTGGACTGCTCGACATATTGCTGCAGATCGGAATAGGTCCGCAGCGTGACCTCGTTGATCGCGAGTTCGCTGGCATAGGTACGGCACACCGCGACGAAATCGATCAATGCGGCGGCTTCGTCGACCTCGGTGGTGTCGACCCTGGCGCCGACGGAGATGTCCTTGTCGGCGCGCTGACGCAGAATCCGCCGGACACGGCCGGGCACGCTGTCGATTTCCGATTGCAGCGCATTGGAAATTTCCGCCCGGATCGACGTCAGCTGTTTACCCCACGAGGAATCGTTACGGAGATCGAGTTCGGTTCGCAAACCGCGGACACCGTCATGGAGGATCTTGAGATGTTCGGCGACGTTGTCAAAATGGCCGCGCTTGATATCCGCCCGCAGGATCGCAGCAAGGAAAGACAGGTCGTGCAGCGCTATGGTGACGGCAACGCCATAGGGCGTGGCGGCAACACGAATTTCATCGTCGGACGCGGCCATCCTGATGGCCAGGCGGATGATTTGCCACGGCGCGGTCAGCCGCTGCATGACCAGCGACAGCGCGAACGGCAGCAGTAGCGGCGTTTGCAGGGCGGGAACATTGAGCGAGGCACTTGTCGATGCGATCTGCGAATCCGCGAAAACCCGAAAATGGGTGGGAAGCCGCCCGTTGAGGGTATCCAGCGCTTCGCGGGCCTGCAGAACCGAACCGATCGGCAGCAGATCCTCGATTACATCGGGCGGACCGACCCGGGCCAGGGCGCGCCTGTCGCCGCCGATTCCAGCCGTGGCGATCTTGCCGATCGCATCCGCCGCCGCGCGCTGCAATTTACGGATCGCCGCTTCGAGATCGGACGTCGTCCCGGTTTCTCGCGCACGGGCCAGCGCCGCCTCGAATTCGCGCGCCTGGTCGGGCGCGCCGTCGCGGATCAGCCATTGCCACACCGGCAGCAATGACGCGCGGCGGACCTGACCCGGCCGTACCGGAAAATTGCCGTCGGCGAGAAACGGCTCCAGTGGACGAAACAGCAGCCGCGCCGGATCGTCGGTGCGCGGCCGCGTCTCCTCATCCGTTCCGCGCACGATCTTGCGCAATTGTTCGAGCACGAAGGTGGCGACGGTGGCGTCTTCGCCGCGCTCGATGGCGCGTTCGAACTCCCGCATCAGCAGCGCCTGCGACTGCGGCGGAAGCTGCACGAGATAATCCCTCAGCCGCTCGGTCGATGTCTGGCTCATGCGTCCGGTATGCACGTCTGTGTCGCGGACGGCAAACGCGTCCACTGGTCATGATAAAAGCGCCGGCGTTAAGAAGTCGTTTAGGAACAGTGAAATCGGCGGGCGGCGACTGTTCGGCGGCCGATATCCGGCGCTAAAACAGACCAGCGCTCATACCCCCGGCAGCACCAGTTCCGCCCGTAGCCCCCCGATCGGCGCGTCACCGAGTGAAAGACTGCCGCCATACAAGGCCGCAAGGTCGACCACAATCGACAACCCCAGTCCAGAACCCGGCTTGGACTCGTCCAGCCGCTGGCCGCGGCGCGCGACTTGCGCCCGCTCGGCCGTCGATAGCCCGCGCCCATCATCGTCGACGACGATCCGGAGTATCGAGCCGGCGCCCGGCTCAGCCGGCCGTTCCAACCGCACCTCAATGAACACTTGCGAGGCCGCCCATTTGCAGGCGTTGTCGACGAGGTTGCCGGCCATCTCCTCGAGGTCCTGCCGCTCGCCGCGAAACTTCGCCTGCGCATCGGCCTCGACCTCGATGGCGATGCCGCGGTCGCGATGGATCTTCTCCATGGTCCGGCGCAGCGCCTCGATCGCGGGCGCGACCTCGGTGACCGTGCCGATAGTGGTGAGACGCGCGGCGATGCGCGCGCGCTCCAGATGGTGCGCCACCTGATCGCGCATCACATCGGCCTGCTCCAGAACCTTGGTCGCGAAGGGATCGGCGACATGCGCGGAAGCTTCGTTGACGATCACCGACAGCGGCGTCTTGATGGCGTGGGCGAGATTGCCGACATGGGTTCGCGCGCGCTCGACGATTTCACGGTTGGCGTCGATCAGCGCGTTGGTCTCGCGCGCCAGCGGCGCGATTTCGACGGGGAATTCGCCCTCAAGCCGTTCGGCGCGGCCGGAGCGGATATCGGCGATCGAGTCTGAAATGCGTTTCAGCGGCGCGAGGCCGAAGCGGACCTGGAAGATCGTCGTCAGCAGCAGCACGATTCCCAGCGCGGCGAAGGTGCCACCGAGGTAGTAATCGAAGCTGCGCGTTTCGTCGAAAATCTCGGTGGCGTCACCGGCCACGCTGACGAGATACTTGCCGTCGGTGCCGAGATCGACCGGTCGTTCCACCATCCGCAGGTTCTGGCCCTCGGGACCATCGACATAGCCAAGGCGGATGCCGGCCGCGGTCAAATCGGCGCCGTGCTCTTCGAGTTTGGGCAGCTTCTTGTCCCACAGCGAACGCGATGCGCGGGTCTCGGCCTTTTCCGTGTCGGTACGGGTGATCTGCCAGTACCAGCCGGACAAAGGCAGTTCGAACAGCGGCTCGCCGAGCGACTGGAACTGATGGTCGGGCGGCTCGTCCGGCGTTGCGACTTCGGCGATCAGGGTCCGGAGATAGAGGTTGAGACGGCGGTCGAAGGCGCGCTCGGTCGCGTCGCGGTATACCGACGACAGCACAATGCCGGTGATGATCAGGATCACCACCACCCAAGCGGTCGCAGACAGGAACAGCCGGGTGGCGAGCGAGCTACCACGCATCAGGGCATGATCCAGAAAAGCGTGTCCCCGGGCAAGACCCGATGGATGGATGCCGGTTTTCGGACAAGATCATGCGCGACCAAGAGGACAAGTCGGGTGCCCGGTCAACACCGTTGACCCGGTCAACACCGTTGATCAGGCACCCGGCGATGGCGGCGTCAGCAGATAGCCAAGCCCCCGCACGGTCTGGATGATATCGACGTCCAGCTTCTTTCGGATACGGCCGACGAAAACTTCGATGGTATTGGAGTCGCGGTCGAAATCCTGGTCGTAGAGGTGCTCGACCAGTTCGGTGCGCGACACCACGCGCCCGGTATGGTGCATGAGATAGGCCAGCAGCCGATACTCGTGCGAGGTCATCTTGATCGGATTGCCTGACACGCTGACCCGGCCGGTGCGGGTATCCAGCGAAACCGGCCCGCAGGTCAGCTCAGACTGGGCGTGGCCGGTGGAGCGGCGCAGCAGCGCGCGAATCCGGGCCAGGATTTCCTCGAGATGAAACGGTTTCGCCACATAGTCGTCGGCGCCGGCATCGAAGCCCTGCACCTTGTCGCTCCAGCGGTCGCGCGCGGTGAGGATCAGCACCGGCATTGCACGCCCGTTGCGGCGCCATGCTTCCAGCACCGAGATGCCGTCCATCTTTGGCAGGCCGATGTCGAGCACGATTGCGTCGTAGGGTTCACTGTCGCCTAGGAAGTGCCCTTCCTCGCCGTCGAACGCGCGGTCAACCACGTAACCGGCGTCGGTCAGCGCCGTGGTGAGCTGGCGATTGAGATCCGGATCATCTTCAACGACAAGCAAGCGCAAGCTGATCTCCGAATGTGAACTGCACGATGTCCGCCATCAAGAGAGCCCAGCCGGCGTGAACAGGCTATGAACAGAGCACACGTCGCAATGTTACTTTTTCTTCACAACCGTCCTTATCGGTTTTCGATCGTCCCGGGAATAGGCACGGGGCGCTACCTGCGCCGACCAGCGTGCATCGATGGTCTGGGTTGCCGGTCCAGAACTCATGCGGCGACCAGCACGGACCGCGGCGGCCGCGCGTTGGATCGCCGGTGCCGGCCAGTGCTGCATCTTGTCGCGGTCGACTGCTGGGAAAAGTTCGGAGACGGCCTGAAGGGGTGCGTGCATCAGCCTAGCCGGGCGGCTGAGCCGCCGCAGCGCGGTACGCCTCATCAGGTCCGAAAGAAGACGAACCAGACGACAGCCAGGATCAGCACCGCGAGGCCGGTCGAGACGATAAGGAGGGCAAATACGGACGGTCCGGGTTCGGCCTGGCGTGCTTCGGTCGGGGTTTCGACGATCTGATCGTGCTGTCTTGTTGCCATGGGGCCCTCGATTCATAAGTCCGGGTAATGCCTTGCGACGTCGCGCGTTGAAAGCAACGCATGATCCCAGACGATGTTCCGGGCTTTCGGGCTGCGATATCACGGCCTGCAGCGGGGCACCCCAAGGCCCGCCCCTTGCAACCAAGGGGCCCCGCCACGGTTAACGCCGTTAGCAGATTCCCCGCCCCATCGGCTTGAAACCCGGTTCCCCGGTGGTATCGTCACTGGTCGTCTGTTGCGTTTCGGAGTTTTCCCATGGCCCCCCGCGCCAACTGGAAAGGCTTTTTGCGCCTTTCGCTCGTGACCTGCCCGGTCGCTCTGTATCCGGCGACGTCGGATACCGAGAAGGTCAGCTTCAACCAGATCAACCGCAAGACTGGCCATCGCATCAAATATGCCAGGGTCGATGCCGACACCGGCGAGGAAGTCGCCGCCGAAGACATCATGAAGGGCTACAAGGTCGACACCGACACCTACATCGAGGTGTCGAAGGACGAGCTGGACGACATCGCGCTGGAGTCGACGCGCACCATCGAGATCGACGAGTTCGTGCCCAAAACGGACATCGACAGTCGCTATCTGATCCGCCCCTATTATCTCGTACCCGACGGCAAGGTCGGCCATGACGCCTTCGCGGTGATCCGCGAAACCATCCGCAGCATGAACAAGGTCGCGATCGGCCGCCTGGTGTTGACCAACCGGGAGCACATCATCGCGCTGGAGCCGCTCGACAAGGGCCTGATGGGAACGCTGCTGCGTTACCCTTACGAGGTGCGCAGCGAGAAGGAATATTTTGACGATATCCAGGATGTGAAAGTCACCAAGGACATGCTGGATCTCGCCAAGCACATCGTGGAAAAGAAATCCGGATCGTTCGAGCCTGACAGGTTCGAGGATCGTTACGAATCCGCGCTGATCGATCTCATCAACCAAAAACGCAGTGGCCTGCCCACGACGGCGAAAGCCGCGCCGAAATCCGGCGGCAATGTCATCAACCTGATGGATGCGTTGAAGCGCAGCCTCGCCAGCGAGAAGCAGCCCGTCCCTGCTGCTGTGGCCAAGGGCAAGAAACCGCGCAAGCGCATCGAAGGCCAGCGTGAGATGCTGCTGCCGATCAGCGGCAAGCGCGCCGCCAAAGAAGAGCCAAAAGTGCAAGCGCCGAAGAAGGCAGAGAAGCCGGTGCGTGCCACCGCCCGGTCGAAAAAGGCGGGATAGGTGCGGCAGCCCTTACGCCGCGTGATCGTTTCAGGCACAGGCAACATGCCGACATCGCAGCCAGCGCAGCGCCTGGCCTGAGATGCCGTGGTCGACCCCGTTCGATGAGCCGATTGCGCTGCGCGGCGGCCGCAAGCTCACGACGCTGCAGCACGCCGCCGACTACGTCATGAACCTGCCGGAAGACGTGCAGCAGCAGGAGTGCTGGCAGATTGCGGTCGAGAACCTGATCAACGCCGCGGAGACCGGCGGCGGCTGGCTGATGTTCGCACGGATCGGGGTGATGCGTGCGCTGAACGGAGATGGAAAAGCGCAATCATGACGCTCTCTATCTGCTTGCGCTGACCCGGCCACCTGCGCCTACTTCAGCGAGCTATTGACCGAGGTGAATTTGGTGTTGAGTTGGGGGCCGATGCCCTGAACCGTGGTGATTATCGCTAAGGCGATACCGGTTGCGATCAGGCAATACTCGATCGCGGTGGCGCCGGATTGATCGCTCAGGAATCTTGAAGTCAACTGACGCATTCAAAACTCCTGGTGACGCTTCCCACGGGATACTCCCGCGCCAATGCCGGGCGTAATCCTAAGGCTGACCTGGTTGCAAGTGGATTGACGAACACGCTAAACGGCTGGTTAAGGCCGGGATCGATGTTTTGCCGAATCCGCAGATGGCAACCCTTGCGCCGCTCCCCGGGGGGCGAAGTCTCCCGTCGCGCCGGTATTCATACGGGGCCGAAAATTTACGTTCGATTTTGTGTTGGCTTCTCATGATTGCCCCGATCGGCGTCGTGGGGTGAGAACATGCCAGCGCAGGAACGGGAATTGAGAAAAAACTTTATCGCCATCCTGAGCGACAGGACCGAGGAACAACGCGCCATTGCATCGCTGGCGAAATCCGATCGTCCCGTCAAAGATTACGTTCTTGGTCTGATGGCTGCGATGCTGAACCGCCATGGCGAAGCCAGATAATTATCTTCGCTTACCGAACCCAGCCCTCTGGAATTCTCTGCATCGTCTGGGAAGGCCGCCTGCAATAAGGCCGACGTGTCATTCGTCGAGATGCAAAATGAGATGCCAGAGTTTCCCGGCAGACCTGCGCGCACGCTTTACCGATCAATGAATTCCTGTTCCAACTAACAATACAGGCTGAGCTCGACATCGGCCAATTTTGGGAGGAACAGGCATGAAACTCGGCGCCGCCATCGCAGAAATCATGAAACGCGAGGGAATCGAGATTCTCTGCGGCTATCCGGTCAATCATCTCATCGAACACGCAGCGGCGGCCGATATCCGCCCGGTGATGGTGCGGCAAGAGCGGATCGGCATCCACATGGCCGACGCGATCTCGCGAGTGACCTCGGGCCGCACCATCGGCGCCTTTTGCATGCAGCATGGCCCCGGCGCGGAAAATGCCATGGGCGGCGTGGCGCAATGTTACGGCGAATCCGTGCCCGTGCTGGTGCTGCCGATGGGCTATGCGCGGCGGCTTGCGAATGTCGAACCGAACTTCAATTCCAGTCAGGCGATGAAGGCTTTTGCAAAATCGGCCGAGCCGATCATCCTTGCCGCCGAGGTCTGCAACATCTTCCGGCGCGCCTTCACCAAGCTGAAAAACGGCCGCGGCGGACCTGTCATCGTCGAAATCCCGTCCGACATGTGGAACGAGGAAGTGCCGGAGCCGCTGAACTACACGCCGGTGCTGCGCACGCGCTATGGCGCCGATCCCGTCCACGTAAAGGAAGCTGCGGCGCTATTGATCAATGCCAAACGGCCAGTGATCTATGCCGGCCAGGGCGTGCATTACGCGAAAGCCTGGCCGCAACTGAAGCGGCTGGCCGAGAAGCTCGCCATCCCCGTCACGACAAGCCTTGGCGGCAAATCTTCGTTTCCGGAAACACATCCGCTTTCGCTTGGCTCGGGCGGCCTCGCGGTGCCACGCGCGGTGCCAAAATTCCTTGGCGAGGCCGACGTGATTTTCGGCATCGGTTGCTCCTTCACCGAAACTTCGTTCGGTATCGCCATGCCCAAGGGCAAAACTATCATCCATTCGACGCTCGACCCCGCGCATCTCAACAAGGATGTCGAAGCGAAGATCGGGCTCGTCGGCGATGCCGGGCTGGTGCTCGATGCGCTGCTGGAAGAGATCGGCAAGAGCGTCAACACCGACCGCGATGCCAGCGCCGTCGCCGCCGAGATTGCCGCGTCGCACAAGGAGTGGCTGGCGAAATGGATGCCAAAGCTGATCCACAACGACGCACCGCTGAGCCCTTATCGCGTTCTCTGGGACTTGCAGCACACGGTCGACATCAAGAACACCATCATCACCCATGATGCCGGCAGCCCGCGCGACCAGCTCTCGCCATTCTGGAAGGCGGTCGAACCGCTGTCCTATCTCGGTTGGGGCAAGACCACCCAGCTCGGTTACGGACTGGGCCTGGCGATGGGCGCCAAGCTCGCGAAGCCCGACAAGCTCTGCATCAACGTCTGGGGCGACGCCGCGATCGGCTTCACGGGCATGGATTTCGAGACCGCCGTGCGCGAGCGCATCCCGATCATATCGATCCTGTTGAACAATTTCAGCATGGCGATCGAATTGAAGGTGATGCCGGTCTCGACTGAGAAATATCGCTCGACCGACATCTCCGGCGACTACGCCGCGATGGCGCGTGCATTCGGCGGTTATGGCGAGCGGGTAACGATGCCGGAAGACATCATCCCGGCCATTCGGCGCGGCATTCAGAAAACCAGGGAAGGCATTCCGGTGCTGCTGGAGTTCATCACTTCGAAGGAGACCGAGGTTTCCAGGCCGGGGACGTGAACGGCGACTGCGATCGGGGAAAGCCGTCTCGACAGCATGTCCGCTTCGGCATTTTGCACGCAATGACGCCGCGACCGGAGAAATAATGGCCTTTTGACGCTGGCTCAGATGCGTCCGGGATGGAATAATCAGACGTTGTCTTGTTAGACGGGCGACTGGCACCGGCGAGTCCGCATATGAACAGCCTGCCCGAACCGGCATGTCTGTTGTTTTAGCCTGTCGCCCATGGGCCAAATGGATTTAAGTGAATGACCGCGCTTCCTCAGGACGTGGTGGCCGATCTCAGGCGTACAATCGCCGGGCTTGAGCAGAAGCTCCAGTCGGCCCAGGACCATCAGGCGGGCAGCGCCGAAATCCTGCGCGCCATCGCCAGCGCACCAGGCGATGCCAAACGGTCCTTGCATCAGATCGCCGAAACCACCGCCCGTTTGTTCGGCGCTCCAAGCGTCACGATTCATATCGCCGACGGTGATGAATGGGGCCAAACGATCCGCGTCGGAGCCAGCTCAAAACGCGTCGGCGCGGAGGTCGCGGCGGCGCGACTCCAGATTGGGGAGCGAAACCTGCCCGGCACGGTGTTGCTCGAAAACCGCCAGATCCACGTCCCGGACGTCAACAATGTCGATCCCGCGATCGCCGACTGGCCCGGTCTGCCCCCTGCGCGCGCCGAGGGTACCCGCGTGATGGTCGGCACGCCACTTCGCCGCGAGGGTAAGGCGATCGGCGCTCTTATTGCTTACCGCGACCGGCCCGTGCCATTTACGGATGAGGAGCTTGCGCTCCTGCAAAGTTTCGCCGACCAGGCAGCGGTTGCGATCGAGAACGCGCGGCTGTTCAACGAAACCAGGGAAGCGCTGGAACGGCAGACCGCCACCGCCGACATCCTGAAAGTGATCGCCAGTTCGCCCTCGGACGTGCAGCCGGTATTCGACGCCATTGCGGAGCGATCGAACCGGCTGATCGGCGGCTTGTCGACCGCGGTGTACAGTCTCACCGGCGATGCCATGCATCTGTCGGCCTTCACGCGAACCAGCCCGGCAGCCGACGCGGCTCTGAAAGCATCGTCCCCGCTATTGCTATCGGCGCATGGCTGGGGCGAACAGATCCGCAAGGGTGAGATCGTCCACATCCCCGACATCGAAATCGAATGGGCCGCGTTACCCTCCTTGCGGGAGGTGGCGCGGCTGCGCGGCTTCCGCAGTCTGTTCCTCGTCCCGCTGCTGCGCGACCGGGCGCCGATCGGTATGATCATTGTCGCGCGGATGGAGCCCGGTACGTTCGCTGCTCATCACGTCCAGTTGCTTCACACGTTCGCGGACCAGGCGGTGATCGCGATCGAGAATGTGCGGCTGTTCAAGGAGGTGCAGACACGCACGCAGGACCTGGGTGAATCGTTGCGATTTCAGACCGCGACATCCGATGTGCTGAAAGTCATCAGCAGTTCTCCGGACTCGCTTCAGCCCGTACTTGACGTTATCGTTGATACATCGCGACATTTGTGCGGTACCGAAACCTCTACAATTTTCCTGCTGAAGGACGAACGATTCCACATCGCGGCGGCATCGGGAACGATGCCGGAATATCTGGAGTTTCTGCGGGCCAATCCAATCGCGCTCGATCAAAAGGGGTCGGCGACCTCCAGATCGGCGCGTCAGAAGCGTACCGTACATATCCCCGATATCGGCGCCGATCCCGAATTCGGCCAGGGCCCAATGGGGGTCGGACAGCGCCGGGCGCTGCTCTCCGTCCCGCTAATGCGCGAGGGCGCCGCAATTGGCGTGATTACCATGCGCCAATCGCATCTGACACCGTTCACCGAGCGCCAGATCGAGATTGTCCAGACCTTCGCCGACCAGGCGGTCATTGCAATCTCGAATGTGCGCTTGTTCGAGGAGGTTCAGGAGCGCACCAAGGAACTGTTGCAATCGCTCGACGAACTGCGCACCGCGCAGGATCGCCTGGTGCAGACCGAGAAGCTCGCCTCGCTCGGCCAGCTCACCGCCGGCATCGCGCACGAGATCAAGAATCCGCTCAATTTTGTCAATAATTTCGCTGCGCTGTCGGCGGAGCTGACCGATGAGCTGAATGAGGCGCTGAAATCCGCAACGCTCGGTGACAAAATTCAGGAAGAAGTCGACGAATTGACAGGCATGCTGAAAGACAATCTCGAAAAAATCGTCCAGCACGGCAAGCGCGCCGACTCCATCGTCAAGAACATGCTGCTGCATTCGCGTGAGGGGTCCGGCGACCACCGGCCCGCCGATATCAATGCGCTGGTCGATGAAAGCCTCAATCTTGCCTATCATGGCGCGCGCGCCGAGAACCCGCAGTTCAATGTCACCCTGCAGCGAAACTTCGACCCGCGTGCCGGCACGATCGAAGTGTTTCCGCAGGAAATCACCCGTGTATTCCTGAACCTGATTTCAAACGGATTTTACGCGGTCACCAAGCATAAGCTGGAAAATGGCACGGGTTTTGAACCAGTCATCAGCGCGACCACGAAGGACCGCGGCGACCATGTCGAAATCCGCATTCGCGACAACGGCACCGGCATCCCGCCCGAGGTAAAGGAAAAGATGTTCAATCCATTCTTTACGACGAAGCCGGCGGGCCAAGGGACCGGGCTTGGCCTGTCGATGAGCCACGACATCATCGTGAAACAACATGGTGGCACGATCGATGTCGATACCGAGCCCGGGTCATTCACGGAATTCAGGATCGTTTTGCCGCGAACAAGCAATCTTTCAAATAAATCCAGAGGTTAGACGTGAGTGTTTTAGTTCTTGTGGTTGATGATGAACCCGACGTCGAGGCCCTGTTCCGCCAGCAATTCCGGCGCGACCTGCGGGCGCAACGCTTCGTGATGGACTTCGCCATGTCGGCGGCGGACGCGCTGGCGCGCATCGCGGGCACGATCGAACAGTCGCTGATACTGATCCTCTCGGACATCAACATGCCCGGCATGACCGGACTTGAAATGCTGCCCAAGGTGAAGGCGATGCGGCCTGACGTTCCCGTCATCATGATAACGGCCTACGGCGATGCCGAGACCAAACGCAAGGCGATCGAAGGCGGCGCGGAAGGTTTGCTGACCAAGCCGATCGACTTCACTTTGCTGCGGGAAGAAATCGACACGCGGCTGGAGCAGGCAGGTTGAGGCCGGCACTCACGGCTTGAAGAACGCGGGATCGTTCAGCGCCTTGATCATGGTGTCCACCATGTCGGCGGCGACGTGATCCTCGCGCTCCTCCAGAAGCTCCCACATTTTGCGCAGGTTGGCGCGCATCGGCGCCTTCAGCGAGGGATCGCGTTCGATCAGGGTCCGCGCGATGCAGAAGGCGATGCCTTCGGTGCCCATCCGGGTCTGTTCGATGGTGGGTTTGCTCATGGCCGGCTCCTTCGGATTGCCAGATTTGCGGATTGTCTGACTTGCTGGCGCCGCTGTTAGATCAATTCGCGGCTCGTGGATAGCCGAGGCGGCGAGCGCGGGGCACAGAGGGCGTTCGCGCGCCCTACTCCGCCATTTCCACCGGCGTGGAAGGACCGGCCAGCGGCTTCTCTTCCATCAAGATCATGCACAATGACGAGCATGCGATCAGCGCCGCAGCGGCACCGAACACATAACGGAATGCGGCGATCATGTCGGCGACGGGTATGGAATTCACCGGGCCACGATGCTCTCCGCCAAGCGAGATATCCGCGCCGAGAGCCATCAGGAGGATCGTGCTGAACGCCGCCACCGTGAACGAGGCCATCAGCGCGCGGAAGAAATTCATCGCGCCGGTCACGGTGCCGACCTGCGACCGCGCCACTGAATTCTGCAGCGAGACCACGCTGACCGGAAATACCGTGCCGAGACCCACGGCGAATACCGACAGCAGCACCAGCAGCGCCCACAGCGGCAATGTTGCGAACGTAAGCCCGCATCCCGCCACCGCCGCGCACGACGTTCCGATGATCGCGACCAGCTTATAATGCTTGGCGCGCGCCATGGTCCGGCCGGCGATCGCAGCGCCGGCGGTTGAAACCGCCGCCAGCGGAATCAGTGCAAGCCCCGCCTCGCTGGCGCTGAGATGATAAACCACCTCGTAATAGAGCGGCAGATGCACGGTCAGTCCCAGCATCGCACCTAACCCGCAGCCGCCGGCGGCCATCGCATATGGCGCCACCGTCCCGCGCATCAGCGACAGCGGCAGGAAAGGCTCTTCCGCCCTTCCCGCCTGCCATACGAATGCAAGCGCCAGCGCGACGGATGCTCCGATCATCGCCATGATGATCGGCGAGAGCCAGAGGTAGCGATTGCCGCCCCAGGTCAGCACCAGCATGAAGACGACCGCGGAGGCCATCAACAGCACGCCACCAAGCCAGTCGACCTTGCGCCTTTTGTGAAATACCGGGATCTTGCCCATTTTAGGCAGCAGCATCGCCAGTGATGCAAGCCCGAGCGGCACGTTGATCCAGAAGATCATCGACCAGTGCAGATGCTCGGCGAACACCCCGCCGAGGATCGGCCCGCCGATTCCGGCAGCCATCCATACGCTGCTGAAATAAGCCTGATACTGGCCGCGCTCGCGCGGCGTCACGACGTCGGAAATCACGGTCTGCACAATCGGCATGATGCCACCGCCGCCGAGCCCCTGCAGGCCACGCGCCAGAATGAGCACGGTCATGTTTGGCGCCAGAGCGCACAGCACCGAACCCGCGATGAACAGGCTCAACGCCGTGATGATCATGGCGCGGCGGCCATAGATGTCGCTGAGCGTACCGAACACCGGCGCCACCGCGGTCGATGCCAATAGATAGGCGGTAATGACCCATGACAGGCTGGAGACATCCTGGAACTGCCGGCCGATAGTCGGCAGCGCCGTCGCGACGATGGTCTGGTCGAGGGCGGCCAGAAACATCGTGAGCAGCAGGCTCATCAGGATGGTGCGGACTTCGCTCGGCGTCAGCGGCACCCGCGGCGCGATCGGCGGCGCATCGCTGAGGTCGATGACCTCGCTCGGAATTTGCGACAGATCGCGGGCGATGGCTTCGGGCAATATTTGTTGGTCAGCCGGCTGCCGGCTTTGCCGCTCGAACTTGTTCATGGGGACGGTGCGTAGATCTTGCTTGAAAAAAGGCGCGTGGCAAACCACCGCGAGGAATCGCTATTTCACCCCTAATTTAGGGGATAAAATTTCACCGCGGCAGCGGGTTGCGCGCATGGGTGCGTCCCGCGAGGGCGTCATCGCAATCCCGTGATCGTTTCGCATGTGCGTTCAGGATTGTGGCCGCTTTTTGAGACGAGCACGCTTCGGCAACAACGCCGGCCATTGCACGATGTGATCTTCGAGATCCGCGTCCGCGATCTCGTTCTCCGTCCCCTGCACCCGCCCGCGAACCGACACGCCGGCTTCATGCACCGTATTGGGGTCGCCCGAAACAAGAGGATGCCACCAATAGAGATCGCGGCCTTCCGCCACGAGCTTGTAGCCGCAACTCGGAGGCAGCCAGTTCAGGGTGCGGACGTTTTCCGGAGTAAGCCTGACGCAGTCCGGAACCTGGTCCGACCGGTGCGCATAGTCCTTGCAGGCGCACAGCCCCGCATCCAGGAGCTTGCAGGAAACGTGGGTGAAATAGATCTTGCCGGTATCCTCGTCCTCTAGTTTTTCCAGGCAGCATCGCGCGCAGCCGTCGCACAGGCTTTCCCATTCGGCGCTGGACATCTCCTCCAACGTCTTGGTTTTCCAAAAGAATCCCTCTTGGTCCGAGGGCTTGGGGGATCGGACGGTCATGAGTCCTGGGGTTCCGGGCAGTGTGCGACCACCCTTCTATGGGTTGCGACGGCAGCGGTGCAAGTGGGGGTAGTTCGGCGGCGGTGCATAAGCCTGAGGCCGCATTAGCCCTGCCGATCAATATCGTAGCAGGACCATTGGTTTATGGCCCCCGCTCAGCTACAAAACGACCGAGTCCCCAAGGGCGCACAAAGCGCCTTGGGTTTGCCGCAACATTCCCGCAAGACGCTCAACGGTGCCCGGCCGGGTGCTTGAGCGCTTCGAACTGACCAAGGTCCCCGGTGCGCAAGATCGTGCCAACGGAATGGAAGACAAAAATCCGGCACTGGCTGCTGGATTTCGACGCGCGCATCGATTCAACGCTGTTCTCTTCCGCCGTCGGCGCACGCGAACTCTACGAGCGCTACTCGACGTTCATGGACCGTTTTTATGTCGGCCGGTGGAAACGCTGGGTGTTCATCGAACCGTTGTCCGAAGCCGCAACCATCGGGCTTGGCGGCCTGATCCTGATGCTGGCGCTGGCGGTGCCGGCCTTTCGCGAAACCGCCGACGACGACTGGCTGAAAAAATCCGATCTCGCGGTGACGTTCCTCGATCGCTACGGCAATCCGATCGGCAGCCGCGGCATCAAGCACAACGACTCGATTCCGCTCGAGGATTTTCCGGACAATCTGATCAAGGCAACGCTCGCCACCGAGGACCGCCGCTTCTACGACCATTTCGGCATCGATGTCGCCGGCACGTTTCGCGCGCTGTTGACCAATGCGCAGGCCGGCGGCGTTCGACAGGGCGGCTCGTCGATCACGCAGCAACTCGCGAAGAACCTGTTTTTGAGCAATGAGCGCACCATCGAGCGCAAGGTGAACGAGGCGTTTCTCGCAATCTGGCTGGAGACGCGGCTCACCAAGAATGAAATTCTGAAACTCTATCTCGACCGCGCTTATATGGGCGGCGGCACGTTCGGCGTCGACGGCGCCGCGCATTTCTATTTCAACAAGTCGGCGCGCGACGTCAATCTCGCGGAAGCCGCGATGCTCGCGGGGCTGTTCAAGGCCCCGACCAAATACGCGCCGCACATCAACCTGCCCGCCGCCCGCGCCCGCGCCAACCAGGTCCTCGACAACCTCGTCGATGCCGGCTTCATGACCGAAGGCCAGGTGTTCGGCGCGCGGCGCAATCCAGCCACCGCGGTCGATCGCCGCGACGAGGCATCGCCGAACTATTATCTCGACTGGGCATTCGACGAGATGCGCAAGCTGGTCGATACGTTTCCGAAATCCTACAACGAGCGCGTCTTCGTGGTCCGCACCGCGATCGACATGAACGTGCAGCGCGCCGCGGAAGACGCCATCGAGAACCAGCTGCGCCAGTTCGGCCGCGACTATCACGCGACCCAGGCCGCCACCGTCGTCGCCGATCTCGACGGCGGCGTGCGCGCCATGGTCGGCGGACGCGACTATGGCGCCAGCCAGTTCAACCGCGCCGTGGACGCCTACCGGCAACCCGGCTCGTCGTTCAAGCCGTATGTCTACACAACCGCGCTGCTCAATGGATTCAAGCCGACCTCCATCGTGGTCGACGGCCCGGTCTGCATCGGCAACTGGTGTCCGCAGAACTACGGCCACTCCTATTCCGGCGCGGTGACGCTGACGCAGGCGATCACCCGCTCCATCAACGTGGTTCCGGTGAAACTGTCGATCGCGCTCGGCGGCAAGACGCCGAATCCGGCCAAGGCCGGTCGCGCCAAGATCGTGGAGGTGGCGCGCCGTTTCGGCATCACGGCGCCGCTGCCGGATACACCGTCGCTGCCGATCGGCGCCGACGAAGTCACCATCCTTGAACATGCCGTGGCCTATGCGACCTTCCCCAACAAGGGCAAATCGGTCACGCCGCATGCGGTGCTGGAAGTGCGCACCGGCGCCGGAGATCTGGTCTGGCGTTTCGACCGCGACGGCAAGAAACCGCTTCAGGCCATACCGGCATCGGTCGCCGCCGACATGGCGGGGATGATGAGCCACGTCGTCAGCGAAGGCACCGCGCGGCGCGCCGCGCTCGACGGCATTCCGACCGCCGGCAAGACCGGCACCACCAACGCGTATCGCGACGCCTGGTTCGTCGGATATACCGGCAACTTCACCTGCGCGGTCTGGTATGGCAATGACGATTACTCGCCGACCAACCGCATGACCGGCGGCGCGCTGCCGGCGCAGACCTGGCATGACATCATGGTCGTGGCCCATCAGGGCATCGAGATCAAGGAGATCGCCGGTATCGGCGCGGGCCAAAAACTGCCTACTCCCGCTGCCGCTGCGACTGTAGCCGCCAACGGCGCTCCGAAGGCCCCGGACATCAAGCCGGGACCGCCGCCGATCCTGACCAAGCGCGGCGCCGACATTCTGGTGCGCGTCGAAAAGGAACTCGACGACGCCGGCAAGACCGCAGGCAAAACCTCGTCCAACGATGCGACGACGCCCGTCAAGCCGCTGTCCTCCACCTCCGTCGCATTCCCGGATAGTTTTGCGGCGGTAGCGCCGGACGGCGTGGCTGCGCCTTCGCCGCGCAAGAACTAACCGTGCGGCTGATATTCATCACCTTGCTGGCGCTGATCCTCGCCACTGTCGTCGGCCTCGGCGCGACGTGGGTGACGGCGACGCGCGGCACCGATCTCGGCACGCTCACGATCGGCGTCTGGACTGCCCGTCCCAAGACCGGCACCGCCGATGTCGATCCGTATTCACGCGCCTCCATTGCCCGCAGCGGCGAGCTGCCGATCGGCACCGGTGACGGCGTGGCATTCTCGGCGACGACGGACGACCGCAAACGGCCGCTCGACGGCCGGTGCGATGTGGTCGTCAGCGGCGTCACTCCCGCGGCACGGTTCTGGACGTTGACGCTTTATGATTCGAAAGGACGCCTGGTCGCGAATTCGCTGCAACGTTACGGCTTCACCAGCCAGGAGATCATCCGCGGAGCGGACGGCGCGTTCGAGGTGCGGATCGCGTCGCGTTCGCGCGCGGGAAATTGGCTCCCCACTGGCGGAATCGAGCGTTACGCGCTGATGCTTCGGCTTTACGATACGCCTGTCGGCGTGGCGACGCGGACGCAGCGCGACGCGCCGATGCCTTCCATTGCGACGATGGGGTGCCCGTGATCCGGCTGCTGTTCACGATTATCGCGGGCGTGCTGCTGGGCGGCGTCGTGCACCTCGTCAGCGTTCTGGCGCTGCCGCGCATTGCGACCCAGGATGCATATTCGCGTCTCACGCCGATGACCAAGCTCAACGCCGTCACCGCTCTTCCGCTGGCGGATCCGAACAACACAACGATGCCGTTCATGGATCCGGCGTTCGCGATTGCGATCTGCCGCTATGATCTGGGCGGCGGGCCGATCAAACTCGCGGTCCCCGTCAGCCAGGCCTATACCTCGGTGTCGTTCTACACACGCAACGATGTCGCCTATTACGCCATCAACGACCGCTCGGCCGGACGCAAGGTGATCGAGCTCGATCTCATGACCGAAGACCAGCACGCCGATTTGCCGGAAGACGAGGACGTCACCGCGGCCGACCGCTTGATCATCGATTCCCCCACCGCAACCGGATTGATCGTGTTGAAAGCACTGGCGCCGGAGCCGGGCCTGATGGCGCAGGCCCAGGCTTCTCTCGCCGCATCGAGCTGCAAGGTACAAACCGAGCCGCCGGCGAAACAGGCGGAGCCGCCGCGAGCCAAGCGCTGATCGAAACGCGATCGCTTCTTCTGACAATCCCCAGAGCTTGCGCGTATTCTGACCGGGCGTGCCGAAGCACTGCCGCTGGAACCGTACCTGAACCGGAAGTAGCAGAGCGCGAAGAGGTCGAGCCGACCGTGCTGCTGGTATTTCCCGGTAACGTTCCGCCGGCACTGGTTTTGATTCCTATCGCGAATCACGTTGGTGCTCACATCCCAGCATTGCTTGGAAGCCATGCCGCTCGAGCCTGCACTTGTTCCAGCTCCCTTGTGCATTTGCGAAGCTGGCTACGGCCAGAAGTGCTGCGCCAGAAACAGAACGAGATAGATTTTCTTCATGGACGTTTCCTCATTTTCTTGCACCGACAAGAGCACCGGCGACCTCGGTGCCGGGGTTCAAACCATGTTCCTCTCCGCTGCACGCACCAATGCCGAAAGTTCCCGGAACGACTCGGCAACGAGGTTGTTACCTTCCGAACAAACACTTCCGGAGGAAACTATGAAGAAGCTCGCAATCTCTCTCGCAGTAGGCGCAAGTGCAGTGTTCGCTACCGCTGCCTACGCCACCCCGCTGTCGAACGGCATCGTTGCCCTGCCGGACAGCAATATCGAAAACGTCCGCATGGTCTGCAATGAAAACGGCCGTTGCTGGCGTGAGCGCGGTGAACGCCGCGTCATCATCCGTGAACGTGACTCCTATGACTATGCTCCCCGCGAGCGTTACATAGAGCGCCGCGGGTACTATGACGAGCCACGCGCCGGTGTCGGCTTTAGCGCTCCTGGTGTGAGCGTAGGGGTAGGCGTCGGAAACGACCGCTGGTAACTAGCAAAAAAGCAATGAGAAGGCCGTGGAGAAATCTGCGGCCTTTTACTCACGTTAGTTAGCCAGCAGCACGAGTAGACTAGCCGCGCACGCTCAGCGCATGTCCGATCACGGGCCGCGCCGCGACCGGTGGATTCGCCGTTTGCGCAGCGAGTTCGTTGATCAACCGATCGGCGTCGGCCGCCATGTTATCCGGCGCCTGGATCACCAGCCGCTCCAGTGCCCAACGATAAGACGAGATTCTCTGCTCGAGGCATTGCTGCACCCACTGCGCGATCAGGGTGTTCTCTTCCATGCGGGCGACCGCGTCAGCGCGCTCGCGCGGCGACAATTCCGATACATGCGCGAGACTGGCGTTGCGCTTCCTGTCGAGATCGAGCACGTGGATGGCGGTGGCGAAGAACGGTTCGAACCGCGTGATGTCGTCGCGCACATCGTCGGTCAGTTGCGCATAGCGCGACGAATGCGAACGGTGCGGTTCGTCGATCAACTCGCGTCCATAGGCGGTGCGGTCGAACACCGCCTTCTGCCGCCATGGCGAAGGAAGCGGCTTGTAATCGCCGAACACGCTCTTCCAGGCCGGCCGCGAATGCGGCGGCTCGATCAGTGGATAGGCGAGATCGCGAAGCTGCCTCTCATAGTCGGTGAGCTGGAATTGCGATGAAGCGAGGCCAACGCTTCCCGTCGCCTCGCGGCCAATCCAGCCATGCATGTCGTCGTTGAGAAAATCCTGACGGGTGCGGCCGAAATCGCCGCCGCTGCAGCCCGCAAGCGTCACGCTCACCAGGACCAGGGTCAGCAATGGCGATGAGATCAGGATCCGCTGTCTTGTCCGGATCGGAAAACACGTCTCCGGCATATCGAAATGTCCTGGTATCAGCGCCGACGGCGACGGCGGCCCGGCGCGGTTCCTTGTTCCGGTCCGCGGCCACCGCTGGTTTCATCGACTTCGCGTTCGATGCGGACGACGGGAAGGATCAGGACGGTGCCTTCGCGCGGAGCGCCATCCATGGTTGATCCCGGCCGCCGCGAAGCCGCATCCGCCGGAAATTCAATGATCGTGCCCATGTTAAGCTCTCTCCGGTCGCCGCTCTGACATGATTTGGCCCGGCGACAGGCCGTCATTAAGAACAGGACGTGGTTAACGGCATCTTAATTTGCGGCCGCTGAACCGATTGATGCCGTGCCAAACCGCGGGCCGTGATGGGCACAAAAGCCTGCAAATACGACGGAAACTTTCACGGATTGTTTTCCTTAACGAGCTGTTAAAGCAACGGCCATAAACTGGCGCGAGTATTACTCAGTTGCGTACGCCAGACATGATCGCACCTCCATTATTTCCGGGCTTCGACGGGTTGATGACGCTCTCCCGCCGAGAGGGCGTCGATATCAGACCCACGTTGCTGCGGGTGCTGACCGATCTCTACGTTCAGGCCAACACGCACAGCGACGACGAGGTACGGCAGTTTGTCGAGCTGACCTCCCGTCTGATCGATCAGGTTGACGACGCGACGCGCGCAGCCGTTCGGGCGCGGCTTGCGATCTATCCGGGCACGCCGCATGCGATATTGAAACAGCTCGGGCTGAACCGCTTAAGCCCTGGTCAACGCGTACCGGTCGCTCCCGAGATTCCGGCCCAGCCGTCAGCGGCGGCGCCGGTCAAGGCACTGAGCGAGGCGCAATTGCGGATGGCATCGAATCTGTCGATGCAGCCGAAGGACGCCGCCGAGATCAGCGACATGTTCTTCGGCGCCAGCGCCAGCGAGCGAGCGCTTATCCTGCACAATCTTGCGGAGACACCTTTAAAGGGCTCCGCGCGAATTCCTGCCGCACGCGCGGCGCGCGCCATCGAAACGCTGGAAATGGCCGCGTTCGCCGCCGATGTCGAAAACTTCACGCTCGAACTCGGCGAGGCCTTGATCTTGCCGGCGCGGATTGCGGCCCAGGTGGTCAACGATCCCGGCGGCGAACCGCTGGCTTGCGCGGCAAGGGCGCTGGACATGCCGAGCGCCGTCTTTCAGCGGGTATTGCTGTTTCTCAATCCCGAATTCGGCTCCTCGGTGAACAATGTCTACCGGTTGTCGCGCCTGTACGACCGGTTGAGCGAGCGATCCGCGCTGATCATGCTGGCCGCATGGCGCGGTTCGACCATGGCGGTTACCCGCGCCAAATACCGCCCCGGGCTTTATGACGACGAACGTGGCCGCGCGCGCTCGGCGTCCGCCCAAACCCGCCCTGCCGCGCAACTGCCGGGCGCTGGCGTCGTGCCGCGCAGCGGTTCGCAGGGTTCGGACCGTTAAAGCATTGCGGATTCACTTTTGCGGAATACGCGCTAGGTCCGCGCGAGATCGAGAAAATGCCGTCCTGCCCGGTCCTCGGTCTCGACGATCCAGGCATCCGGGTCAAACCGGATTTCCTTGACCAGACGTTCTTCCACCGACACTTCCGGCACCGGCTGCGCCGATGTCGGCACGAAAATGCGCTCGACCGGCCGGCTGTCGTCATAGACGGTCTGCGGCGCCGGCCCGTACAGCATGGCATTGCCGTCGAGCAGCGCCACCTTGACGAATACCGCGCCGGCCTCTTCCGCGCCGCGCCGGCGCACCGCGCCGAAAATTCCCTCGGTCTGGCAGCGGCGCAAATAAGCGGCCACCCATATGCTGGATTTCAATCGCATGGGATTGACGATAGGCCAGCGCCGGAGTCGAGGCTAGTCGATCGGGTGGCCAATCATCGCGGTCAGGTCGCGCACCAGGCGATCGGACATCTGCCCGGTCACGGGCATCTTGTGCTCGCGCTCGAATTTCTGGATCGCGGCCTGGGTGTCGGTGCCGATGGTGCCGGTCGGCTTCAACTGGCCGTAGCCATATTCCGTGAGCGCGCGCTGCACTGCCGCCACGTGGCGCGAGCCCGAACTCGCAACGGCATCGTTGTGGGAAGAAACCGGGATCGCCACGGGCGGTCGCGGAACATTGGGCGCCGCCGCAGGCGGTGTATTGGTCGCCTTGACAAGATTGCCCAGCGGGTCCGCCGCTTTCGGCTCAGCCGGCTTTGGTTCAGGTAAAGGTATATCCGCTGGTTTTGTCACGATCTCCACCGGGCGTGGACGCGGCAACGGGCTGGCGGCCGGCAATCCCGCCACCGGCATCGTGACAACCGAGCCGAACATCGGCGACGGGTGGCGTCCCGCCTGCAGGAATAGCGCGTTGGCGATGATGGCGCAGACGGCGGCAAATGCCAGCAGGCCGGCAACCGTGTCTTTCGGACTGTGAAGCAAGATGCGCATCGCCAGGCCGCGCTCGGCATCCGCTTCGATCGCAATGGCTTCAGCGCCACGGCGGCGGCGCGGCTTCTCGTCATCCTTCGTAGTTCGTCTAGGCACTTTTCTTCACCTGATGCGCTTGGTCTGGTGTTGCAGATCGCGACGCCGGCGTGAGCGTTGCGATATTGCTAGATGGCTGCTGCGCCGGTGTAAACGCCAGCGGCAGCGCAACGGTTACGGTGGTTCCCTCGTCGATCCTGCTCTGCACGGTCATCTCGCCGGCATGCAACCCGACCAGGCTTTTCACGATCGACAGCCCGAGCCCGGTACCTTCGTGCCGCCGCTGATAGGTCTTGCCGGCCTGGAAGAAGGGATCACCGACCCGCTTGAGATCGTCGGCCGCAATACCGACGCCGGTATCGGAGACGCGAAGTAGCAGCCGCGATCCCTCGACGCCAGCGGAAACCGTCACCGTGCCGCCGCGCTCGGTGAACTTGATGGCATTGGACACGAGGTTCAGCACGATCTGTTTGAACGCACGCGGATCGCCGTTAACGATGGGGAGATCCTCCGGCGCGCGGGTCACGAGGTCGATACCGTTTTCCCGCGCCTTCAAGGCCAGCAGGTTACAGCAATTGAGCAGCGCCACACGCGGCACGAACGGTTCCGGCGAAATTTCGAAATTGCCGGTTTCCATCTTGGACATATCGAGAATGCCGTTGACCACCGACAGGAGATGCTGGCCCGAATCATTGATCAACTGGGCATATTCCTTGCGGCGCGCCGCATCGATCATCAGCACGTCTTCCTGAACGATCATTTCGGAGAATCCGATGATGGCGTTGAGCGGCGTGCGCAGTTCGTGGCTCATGGTGGCGAGGAATCGGGTCTTGGACGCATCCGCCTGCTCGGCGGCGGTGCGCGCCTGATCGAGCGCCTGTTCCTGGATCTTTCGGTCGGTGACGTCCCGCATGACCGCGACGACTTCGGGCTCCTGTGAAGCCGTCGTTTCCGGCGCCTGTCCGAGCGGTCGGCAGCGCATTTCGACCCAGATGAAGTCGACCGAATTATTGTGCCCCCGCTCGCCGCCGCGTAGTGTATCTCGCCTGAGACGAAATTCCACGCTACGTGCGTCCCCGCCGCGCGCCGCATCCGAAAGCGCGGTGAGATAGGCCGGACGATCGGCGACATGGACACGGTCGAACAGACCGTGCCCGAGCAGCCGCGGCACCGGCGTGCCCAGCATCGTCTCTGCCGCAGGCGAAATGAATTGCACTGCGCCGTTGCGGCGATGGCGCGAAATCACGTCGCTCATGTTACGCGCCAGCAGGCGATAGCGATCCTCCTCGACATAAAGCAGCGAGACGCTGACGCGCGCCAACGACTCCGCGCCGAATGCAAGCCCGGCGGCATAGAGCGTCGCCGATGCCACCCCGAACGCCATGAATGCGCCACGCGAGACCGCGTTCGCATCCGCCACCGGCAACATATCAAAGTGTCCAAGAACGATCAGCAGGGCGGCGCACGAAAGCGCCAGCGCAGACGCGAATCCGACCACACGGCGCGATGCCGAGAGTGCCGCCTCGAGCGGAACCACGACCAGCCAGATTGCGGCAAAGGATTCGATGCCGCCGGTTTTCATCGCCACCGTCATGACGAGACCCGCCAGCGCCAGTGACGACAGAATATACGCGCCCTCGTAGCGGCCGGTGCGCGACAGAAACCACGACAGCAGAATGGGAGCGATCAGCCAGGCGAATGCCGCGACTTCAAGCGCTGAGGGCGCGCCGCGCATCGCAAGATAGATCGGGAATGCCGCGAACGCCGCGAGGCTTCCCAACAGCCGCGGCGCCATGAACGCACGATGGCGTGCGCGCGTCAGCGCATCATATCGCGCAGACGGATGCAGCAGCGCATCGAGACAATCGCGGATGATACTCAAAACTGTCACGGCTCTCGCGCTTCGGCTTGCTCGTCCAACAGACGTGCCGGAACGCCCCCTTTATCGTTGGCCCACCGTGTCAGAGCGACATTAAGCGAACGCTAAGGCGCCCCCCGGCCGGCAGCCCAGACCGTATCTTCGCGGCGTTTTCGCACACCGTGAGACGGCTCATTCAACGCGGATGGTGAACGTCGGGTTTCCAGAGCGGACCCGGTATGGTTTCGAAATGGTGGATATGCCGGATGCACGATTCCATCGCAAAAGCCGGCATCAATCGAAAATTTACACCGAATCAAATCAGCCGGGTTTTTTGCAAATTTTCGGCGAATTAAGCTCAATGCAAACACTTGCGATTTATCGACGGCTGTTAGTCAGGGACTGATTGCGCGAGATCAACCGCAACAGTTGCGAGATATCGCAACGGGATCAAAAGGGACGGCTGGGGTCGCTAGATGTTTTTTCTGCTCCGCATGGCATTCTGGCTCGGGCTGGTGCTCGTGCTGCTGCCCAGAGAGAAGACACCCGAAGCGGACAAGCTGCCGCAGATCGGGGCGTCGGAGGCTGTGTCGGCTGCGACCGCGGCGGTGTCGGACATGAGTCAATTTTGCAAGCGCCAGCCGGCTGCATGCGAGGTTGGCGGCCAGGCCGCGACCGTGATCGGCCAGCGCGCCCAGGCCGGCGCGCGCAAGCTTTATCAGATCATCACCGACAAACGTTCGCCGGACCGTACCGGCTCGATCGGCGGCGTCGAGACATCAGACCCTTTGCTCGCGGAAATGGCTCCGCGCGACACCTTGACGCCGGACGATCTCACCGCGGAGTGGCGGGTCCCGCCCACGCCGTGAGGGCAAATTAAGCCCGAACCATTCCATTTTTGGTCCCCGCAATATCGCTTTCGATCGCCCGCGATCCTATATATGGCTGTGGGGATGAGCGCGGGACATGATGACGATCGACGAGATCAGGGATAATTTTGCGCTGCTGGACGATTGGGACGACCGTTACCGGTACGTCATCGAACTCGGCCGCACGCTCGATCCGATGTCCGAGGCGGAGCACTCCTCGGCAAACAAGGTGCAGGGCTGCGCCAGCCAGGTCTGGCTCTCGAAGCGGGTCGATCGCAGCCGCGCCGGCGAACCGTTGCTGAATTATCTCGGCGACAGCGACGCGCACATTGTGCGCGGACTGATCGCGATCCTGCTGACGCTATATTCCGGCCATACCCCGCAGGAAATTCTTTCCACCGATGCGATCGCAGTATTCGACGAGTTCGGATTTCGTGAGCATCTGACGCCGCAACGCTCCAACGGCCTGCGCGCCATGGTCGAGCGTATTCGCTCCGACGCGCGCGAGGCGCTTGCCGCCGCCTCCTGAAAGCCCATTCTACAGCTATTTCCGCCGCCGCCGCTGCTGGCCGAGTCCCATTTTCTTGGCGAGCTGCGAACGCGCCGCCGCATAATTCGGCGCGACCATCGGATAGTCGGCCGGAAGGCCCCATTTGTCGCGGTATTGTTCCGGCGTCATGTTGTATTGCGTGCGCAGATGGCGCTTCAGCGATTTGAAGCGTTTGCCGTCCTCGAGACATACAAGGTAGTCGGGGGTCATCGATTTCTTGACGGAAACCGCAGGTTTGGCCGGCTCCAGAGGCGTTTCGATTCGGCCCGTCGAGACCCGCAGCAACGCCGCGTGAATCTGGCTGATCAAGGCCGGAATTTCCGAAGCTGGCGTCGGATTATTGCTGAGATAGGCAGAGACGATGTTCGCGGTCAGGTCGATGAAACTTTTACCGGCAGCGTCGTTCATGGCCTGAACCTTTCCATGGAAACGGACAGTATCCCGCAGCACCAATACGCTCGCGGAATCGTCCACTACTTGCCGAATATGAGCGGATTGCTGCTGATGTGACAAGAACAACGATGTTTTATTTTTTTAAGGCAATTCGCCGAAAGTAAAGTCCGCTCATGAACGCTGGTCGAGATGCGCGCGCAGCTCATCGATGGACGCGAATCGCATCATGCCTTCAGGCATCTGTGCCTCGATCGAGCCATCGGAATACAACGAATAGGCCATTCCATCGACGACGCCGGATTTGAGAACCGTCACCGCCGGCTGATCCTCACTTCGCGCCCCCGGCGGATGGCGGTCTGCCCCGGTTGCGCCCGCGTTTGCCTCGGTGAAGGTCGACGGTGTGCGGCCGGCGCGCCGCTGTGGCGCGGTATCTGCGGTCCTTGAGCGCTCCAGTTGCGGCCAGGCGTCTTCGAATGTCGCGGGCGGCGCCTCGCTTGTTTTGGGAGGCGGCGGTGCGGAACGCAGATCAGCCGCAGATGGATCGGTCGTCCGCGCCTCGGCGCGCTCGCGTTCCCTCCGCGATGAGGAAGAAAACAGCAGATTGCGCCGCTGTTTGACGGCCGGTGCGGCCTCGGCTGACCCCGGCGCGGGCGGCAGCGCCTGATTGCGCATGCGATCTCGCGCAGCGGTTTCCTCGTGCCATGGCGGCGAGGATGGCTCCACTGGCTCCTCATCGCCTGCATGTGCCGGGCTCGGCTGATCGCGGCTGAACAGGAAACCGTCATTTTCCGGGGCATGATCGCGTGGTGCGATTGCCGATGGCGGGGTTCCCATGCGCGATGTCGTCGCAACACCAGGGCCGAGCTGTTGCGCGATGTTCTTCAATTCCCGGCCGACGGTCCAAAGGCCAAGCATGATCGCGCCGGTGCAGGCCGTAACCGCACCGGTGAGGATCAGAGTATTGCCGAAACTGAATTCCTTGACCGGAATTCCGAAGGCAATCCCCAGGAGACCGGCCAGGAAAAAGCCGATCCCGGCGATCAACAACACGACCATCATCAAACTCACCCCCGCCGCGCCAAAAAACTCGCAGCCGCCAACGCCACGATACTGTCATATTGTGCGTACCGCCAACCGGCAATTATGGTGGAAGTTCCCACCCGAACCCTCGATCTTACCTCGGGAATATGATCCGGACCCTAACTTTTGCGTCGGGGCGACGATTTGCCTCCCGCGATTGCTGCATTGCATTAGAGGAAATTACGCCACAATTCCCAATTACTTGGAAACGTAACTGCGCTATATGGATGCCGGGGAATGAGGCCAAAGCGCCAAAAGCTGGGCCATAGGGGACACCGGGTTACCAATAGCCATGTCATCCATCACGACCTCGGCGATCGATACGCCCTCGCGGCGCTCGATAGAGCGGACTTGCGACGACCTCGCAATCCTTGTGCTGGCCGCGGTCGGTTTGATCGCAAGCCTGACGTTTCGCGATTATGGTCTGGGCTGGGACGATTACACCCACGCCGAATATGCCGACCTGCTGCTGCGCATGTACGGTTCCGGTTTCAAGGATACCGGCGCGCTGTCGTTCGCCAATCTCTACATGTATGGCGGCGGCTTCGACATGGTGGCCGCGCTATTACACAAGGTCATCCCACTCGAACTGTTTGAAACCCGCCGGCTGCTCGGCGCCGCCGTCGGCCTGGTCGGCCTTGCGGTGACGTGGCGGCTGGGCCGCCGCGTCGGCGGACCGCTTGCCGGGCTCGCAGCGTTGCTGCTGCTGGCACTGTGCCCGACTTTCTACGGGCATATGTTCATGAACCCGAAGGATGCGCCATTCGCGGTCGCGATGGTCATCCTGATGCTGGGTTTTGTCCGTCTGGCTGAGGAATATCCTTCACCCTCGCCGCGGACCGTGCTGATCGTCGGACTTGGCGCCGGCCTGTCGCTCGGTTCGCGCGTCCTCGGCGGGCTGGCCCTGGTTTATGCGGTGGCCGGCTTTATGCCGCTGTTCCTCGAGGAGATCCACACTCACAGCGCGCGTGAAGCAGCGCAACGGTTCATGCACGTCGGCTATGTGCTGCTGCCCAGCCTGATCCTCGGCTACCTCGTCATGGGGCTGATCTGGCCATGGTCGATCATGGAGCCTGGCAATCCGTTCCGGGCCCTCACCTATTTCTCCCACTTCTTCGAGAAACCGTGGAAGGAAATGTTCGATGGCGCGCTGGTGTCGGTGCCGGATATGCCCTGGTCATATCTGCCGACCCTGTTCGCGCTGCAGCTTCCCGAAGTCCTGCTTGGACTTTTGACCGCTGGCGTGATCGGCACGCTGGTATCGCTGTCGCGTAGCGATGTATCGGCCCGCCGCAAGACCATCCTGTTGATGCTGACGCTGGCGGCAACGCTGCCGCTGGCCATTGCGATGGTAAAACGTCCGGCGCTTTACAACGGCATTCGCCATTTCATCTTTGTTATCCCGCCGATGACGGTCCTCGCAGGCACAGCCTTCGCGTGGGGAATGAACTGGCTCAAGGAAAATCGCCGCAACTGGCAACCCGCCGCAGTGGCCATTTTCGTGTTCGGCCTGCTATTGCCGCTCAGCGAAATGATCCGGCTGCACCCTTACCAATACACCCACTTCAATCATATCGCGGGCACGGTGCGCGCCGCCGACGATCTGTTCATGCTGGACTACTGGGGCCTGGCGCTGAAGCAGGCTTCCGACGGCCTGCGCGAGGAGCTCGACGAGCGGCAGGAAGTACCGCCGCACGGACGCAAATGGAAGGTCGCGGTGTGCGGTCCGCAACGCCCTGCGCAGGTCGCACTCGGCCCCGATTTCACGATCGGCTGGGACAGCCATGCCGCCGACTTCGCGATGACGCTCGGTGAATTCTACTGCAAAGGCCTGACCGCGCCGGTCATGGTGGAAATCAAGCGCGACGATGTGGTGTTCGCACGCGTTTACGATATCCGCGGGCGCAGCATTTCCAGCCTGCTGGCGATTCCGGCGCCTTAGGCGGCCAGACCTTCGCCCAGGGAACATGACTGCCACGCCAGCCCTGCGCCTTGCTGCGAACCTGCCACAGAGCTAGTCTTGCCGCGAAATTGACAACTCAAACGGGAGAAACCGATCATGTCACCAGCGGAAGCTCGCCTGAAGGAAGTGCCGTCGGAAATGACGGAGGCTGAATGGGACCAGCGGGTAAACCTCGCAGCCTGCTACCGCCTCATCGCGCATTATGGCTGGGACGATCTGGTCGATACCCATATCTCTGCGCGGGTGCCGGGACCGGAGCATCATTTCCTGATCAATCCTTACGGCTTGATGTTCGACGAAATCACCGCATCGAGCCTGGTGAAGGTCGACCTCGACGGCAACCAGCTCACAAAAAGCCAATACAGCATCAACCCGGCCGGCTTCACGATCCATTCGGCGATCCACGAAGTGCGCGAGGATGCCGGCTGCGTGCTGCATCTGCATACGCCCGATGGCACGGCGGTCGCGAGCAGCGCGGAAGGTTTGCTGCCGATGAACCAGACCGCGCAGCTCGTCACTTACGACCTCGCCTATCACGACTATGAAGGCATCGCGCTCGACCATGACGAACGCCCGCGCCTGCAAAAGGACCTCGGCAACAAGAACCACATGCTGTTGCGCAATCACGGTACACTGACGGTCGGCCGCTCGGTCGCATCCGCCTTCGAGCGCATGTTCCACCTGGAGCGGGCCTGCACCATGCAGGTACGCACGCGCATGCTGGGCCCGACCGCCTATCCCGTCGAGCAAGCCGTGGTGGACAAGAACACCACCCTGCTCGCGAACCCCGATCGGCAGGAAATGCGTTCGACCACGCTGGTATGGCCAGCGTTGCTACGCAAAGTCGATCGCCTCGACCCGAGCTACAAGAATTGAAATTTCTGAAATCCAGTGTAGTATCGCTCTCAACGACCTCTGCACTTCTGCTCAAAACGCCGCCCAATTCCGGGCGGCGTTTTTATTTTGATGATGGCTCGTGTCCCGGACGCGGTGCGGCGCTCTTAACGCTGCTCCGCAGATCCGGGACCTATGCTGCGATCGTTTAGGGGCCCCGGATCTGCGGGTTCACCACGCCGCCACGCGGCGCAATGCACCACCTCCGGGGCACGAGCTAAACACTTGCCTCAGCGCGGCGCGTCCGCGAATGCGGCGAGAATTCGCGCCCATGAACGAATGCCCTTGTGAAAGCTCTTGAGGTCGTACTTTTCGTTCGGAGAATGGATGTTGTCGTCCTCCAGACCGAACCCGACCATCACGGTATCGAGACCGAGCGTGCGCTTGAAATCCGCGACGATCGGGATCGACGCCCCTGAGCCGATCAGGAGCGCCTCCTTACCCCACTCATCGGTCAGCGCGCGCCTGGCGGCCGCGAGCGGTTTCATGTTCCAGTCGAGCGCAATGGCCGGCGCACTGGAATGGTCGCCAAATTCGGCCCTGCAGTCTTTCGGAAGCCGCGCGGTGACGTAATCACGAAACGCCTTGCGGATCTTGCCGGGCTCCTGTCCCTCGACCAGCCGGAACGAAACCTTTGCGGAGGCTTCGGCAGGAATCACCGTCTTTGAACCTTCTCCGGTATAGCCGCCGATGATGCCGTTGATGTCGCAGGTCGGGCGCGACGAGATTTGCTCGATCAGCAAGCGGCCCTTCTCGCCGGCGGGTACCGACAGGCCGATCGGCTTGAGAAAGGTGTCCGCCGTCAGGTTGAGCTTCGACCATTGCGCCAGAATGTCGGGCGGCAAATCCTTCACGCCGTCGTAAAAGCCAGGAATGGTGATGTGGCCATCGTCATCGAAAAGGCCACCGAGAATACGTGTCAGTACCCGGATCGGGTTTTGCGCGCCGCCGCCGAAGATGCCGGAATGCAGGTCGCGATTGGCGGCCTTGATCCGCACCTCCTCGTAAACAAGCCCTCGCAGCGACGTGGTGATCGCCGGTGTATTCTGGTCCCACATGCCGGTATCGCAGACCAGAGCGAAATCCGCCTTGAGTTCTTCCTTGTTCGCTTCGAGAAACGGAACGAAATTTTTTGATCCGACTTCCTCTTCGCCTTCGATGACGATGGTGATGTCGACCGGCAGCGAACCCGTCACCGACTTCCAGGCCCGGCATGCCTCGATGAAGGTCATCAACTGACCCTTGTCGTCTTCGGCGCCGCGCGCGACGATGATTTTCCGGCCGTCGGCATGGCTGGTGACAGCGGGTTCGAATGGCGGACGATGCCAAAGATTGAGCGGATCGACCGGCTGCACATCGTAGTGGCCATAGAACAGCACGTGCGGTCGACCATTTCCGCCGCCGTTCGCTTTGGCCACGATGGCGGGATGACCGGCCGTCGGCCTGACCTCCGTGGCAAAGCCGAGTGTCGCGATATCCTTGGCAAGATGATCGGCGGCCGCCTTGCAATCTCCGGCAAAGGCCGGATCGGCCGAGATCGATTTGATCCGCAGCAGGGCAAACAATCGCTCGAGGCTGCTGTCGAAATCGGCATCGATGCGATCAAGGACGGGCTGTAATTGCGGCGCGCTGGACATTTTCGATCTTCCCTTTGGCTAGCGGGGATTACTCTTCATATCAGGTTGTAACTCGCCAGCCGTCGGAGACAAAGAATTAGCTATGCCATCCGAAAGCGGATGCAGGATGTGCCAGACCAATCCCCCGGCAATGATGGCAGCAGCAGCGAGGTTGTTCCCGAAGGCCTGCAGATCATTCGGAAAGATCGGAAACGACAGGCACATCAGAAGCCCCGCGGCTGCGAGCGCGGCCCACGTACCCGCCCTCACTGCGGCACGTGGATCATAGGCCGCCCGGTGGATCAGGATAGTCATCGGAAAGAGCAGCCACATGAAATAATACTGCCGGGCAAGCGGCGATGCCACCGTCATCAGGCAGAACAGGATACCGAGTTCTTCGGCATCCGAGCGTGGCGTCCTGCGCGAGCGGGCCGGCATCACTGCGATGTATCCAAGTCCAATCGCCAGGGAGATCGCAAGCACGACCCAATTCGCCGTCTTGAAATCGAGATCGAGCAGATTCATGTATTGCGGCGGCTTGGCCGGATTGTCCTGGTTGTAATTGACCGGACGCGTCAGC
>JAQGKC010000499.1 GCA_028290305.1 Bradyrhizobium sp. | reverse complement strand
CCACTCCGCTGGGGGGATCGACGCGCACCAGTGCATAGTTCACCGGCCGCTTGAAATTCCTCCCGTCCATGATCAGTTCGACGGCGTAATCGAGGACATGAGGCGCGGTTTCGGCCAGATGTTCGCGGTATTGAGCCCCGCGTTGGCGCATGACATCGAGGAACAGGACGCCGCGTTGCCCCGTGTCGACCAGATACTCGATGGCGGATGCAAAAAGCCCGGGTAGCGCGTCGCCCGAGACTGCCGGCTTGTCGATCAACATGCTCAAATTTCTCACTCCTTGCAGCGCCCGCTATCAGGATTGCGCCGCGTCCAGGGAGAGCTTTGATATAGGTCAAGGCGGGCCCCATTTCCGGATTCGGCCGGATCTCAAGAGGCCGACGTCCGCGCGCCCGAATCACGCAGAAGCAGACTGCGCACAAGCAGAATGTGATGAGGTGAGGTGAGCCAGGAAGCAGGTGCAAGATATTCGCCTAAACCTCGATCGCGACCTTCTCCGTCTCAGGTGAGGCGGCGCTGGCCTGAGCCTCACGAATCCAGGCCATCATCAATTCCCAAACCACCGCAAGGATGATTGGTCCGACAAACAAGCCGACGATGCCATGCGCGATCGTTCCGCCGAGCAAGCCGATGAAGATCACGAGCGCGGGTGTGCTCAGACCGCGCCCCATCAGCATCGGTTTCAAGACATTGTCAGCCAAGCCCACGACCAGCAAATAGATCGTGATCAGGAGGGCGGCCATGAAATCCTTGGTGGTCCATATCCATATGATCACGGGAAACAAAACAATCGCCGACCCAATCTGAATGATTGCGAGTACCAGGACGGCAAAGGCCAGCACGCCGGCGCTGGGCACGCCAGCAAGCTTCAATCCAACTCCAACCAGCAGCGATTGAACGATCGCGACGCCGATGACCCCCTGAGATACCGTCCGTATGGTTGCCCCGGCCAGCGCAACGAAGTCCTGGCTTCGGTGCGACACGAGACGAGCCTGGATGCTCCTGATCGCGGCCACAATCCGGGGACCTGCAGGGAAGAGAAAACCAGCGACCAGCACCGAGCCGATAAATTTGAGCGTACCGACACTGGCGCTGCCTGCAAACGCAAATACTGGTCCGGCCAATGGCTTCAGATGCGGCGCGATCTCCTTTAGAGCGGCCCGGAGATTAGTGGAGGCGTGATCCCACAAGGTATGGAGTTGCGCACCAACAACCGGCCAGTCTTTGATCTTTTCGGGAGGAGAAGGCACGGTCAAGCTACCGGAGGCGAGCTGCCCGGCGAAGTCTCGGAGGCCCTCGATCAGGCCCAGCCCGAGCCAGGCGGCTGGCCCGATGATAATCGCGAGGTTAACGACCGTTATGATCACTGCTGCGAGCTTCGGCCGATCTCCAAGATGGATCGATAGCCAATTGTATGCCGGATATAAAGCTACGGCGAGCACCACGCTCCAGGCAAATATGGGAATGAACGGACGAACGAGGACAAACGACCAATAGAGCAGCAAAGCCAGCAGCCCGAGGCGGATCGTCAGCTGGATGATCTCTTCGCCCGATCGGTTCTCGCGGAACACTCGCAATGGCATTGTTCACCACATCCGTGCGGTTGGAAGAGCGACAATTACTCGTGCTTCATCGGAACTCGGTGATTGTCAATTCTGACATAACGCTCGTTGCTCCTCGAGGCTTTGGCTTGATCCAGATCAAGGCCCAACTGGGAGCCGCCGGTCCTCTCCCATGAATGTTCCCGGAGCTGCCGTCGTCCTTGTTTCGCGAGGTCTCTCGATCATGCAAAATACTGCAGCCTATTCTGCCAGGGAGCATCTCCGCGATGGGCGACCGATCGAAATATGCGCGCTTCGACCGGAGGATCAGGAGGACATGCTCGCGGCAATCGGGCGCACCAGCCCTCAATCGCTTCAACGACGCTTCTTCGCGCCGAAGCGCGGTTTCTCAGAAACCGAACTCGCTTTCTTCATGAACATCGATTTCGACAATCATGTCGCGCTCGTCGCACGAATCGATGAGGATGGGCGGCCGTCGATCGTGGGAGGTGGACGATACATCGTCGTTCAGCCCGGTCAGGCCGAAATAGCCTTCGTCGTGGTCGACGCGTATCAGGGGCACGGTATCGGAGCGGCCCTCATGCACCATCTGGCTCGCTTGGCGCGCGACGCCGGACTGAAGGAACTGATCGCGGACGTCTTGCCTGAGAACACCGCGATGCTGAAGGTGTTCAGCAAATTTGGCTTCAGATCCGGCTCCAAACGAGAGCCTCAGGTCATACATCTGACGATGCAGCTTGCCTGATCAGCAGGGAGTGCTGCTCTAGTTCACGGCTTATCGCCACGCGCAGCTGTGCCGCCTTGTATGGCTCAAATCGCGGCGCGGTCAACGCAGTCCAAGCAACGAGCGGCGATAACCGCTCCGGCGCGCTTCGTCCCGGCATACGAAGCTGCCGTTAAAACCTTGGGCATATCGCCGCTGTCTCCGAGAATAGTAGAGCCCTTTTCGGAAATCGAGCCAGACGACCGCATCGACGGGGCAATGTCGTTGCGCCTGGGTTTCATAGCGAAAAGGAGTCAGCGGAAGTGCAAAGACCGCGGTGGCACTGCAAGTTACGATCGACGCCACGATCACCCCGATAGCGTACAGCAGGGATGGTTGCATCGATAAACGCGAATTTCTTGCTATGGTGCAGCAAAATGATCGCATCAGTTCAATCATCGGTCTGACGCAGAAGCTTGTGCACGGCAGGACCGGCCCGCGCTTCGTGCCGACTGCTTGGCGCATGACGATTTTGACCTCAAATGCTCATGCGCTTGAGCTGGCGCGTTTGAAAGCGTCCCACGCCGACTGATTGGCCCGATCGAAGGCAGCGCGCGAGTCTGACAGTGCGCCGCTCAAGGCGGTCCAGGACTCGGCTCCGGCCTTTGTCAGTTTTTTGAATTTTTCTTCCGCTGTGAATGCGTCGGCCTTCATCTGCGCTACAGTGGCTTCCATTTTCGCACGACGATCAGCGGTCAATTCGGCGGAAGCCGCCTGAACCCTTTCGGCTGCTTCGCGCCACGATCTCAATTGTACGGCGGCCATTTCCTGGAAAGTTGTTTGCGGCTGTTTGAACTGCTGACCGAAGTCGTCGACGAATTTCTTCACGTTGGATTGAAAGTCGTTCCAGTCGGATTCCATCTTCGCCTTCGCATCGATCCAGGCGGCCTCACCCTCCTCGCCCCGCTTTTGCATGTCGACCAGAAACGCATCGCGTTGCTCACGCAAGTCCGCGATTAATTTATCGGCGGCCGCGCGGGACTGCGCAGTGAGCTCGCCGGCTTTACCCTCGAGCGACGCCACAACCGCATCCATTTCGTCCATCCGCTCCTTCGCCCAGCTGAGATAAAAATGCACGCTACTGGCCATCGTCCCCTCCTCATTTCGACCGGGATTACTTTCATCTTTACACCACGCCTCTGATACCCATTTTGATAGAGGTCAAGGACTCGCGGCCAGATGGGGATATCGGGCCTGCTCAGGAGCGTACAATCACACCGAGCAGGCTCGTTCCGTTAATTCGCAGACGCTGTGACCGAGACTTGAGCGCGCGCAGCGCTACGCTTCAGCGGCAGACATATGCCCCATTTACCAGCACGCGGTGGACGCAGGCTGTGCCTACAGCGGCTGCACCTACGGCCGCTCCTCCGACAACCGCGCGCCGTGTCGTTCGTCGTGCAACGCCAGCGACGCTCACCGGGGTCAACGGTCGTCCCACCCTGGCCTGTGCGCTTTCGATAGACACGAGCAGACCGCCGCTTGGCGACCATGCTACCGACCCGAAAGTTCCGCACGCGACCACGGCGGCAGCCAAAAGTGCCCGCTTGATGCTGACTTGCCTCATTGCAACCTCCTCTGTTTGTCGAGGCAACGATAGGCGTCGGGGAGCTGCATGATTGATCTAGATCAATGAACTTCAAGGCCTGATCGCGAGGTCGCGGCGGGCTATGCGCAAAAGACCAATGATCCTT
>JAQGKC010000456.1 GCA_028290305.1 Bradyrhizobium sp. | reverse complement strand
GAACGTCCGCTTTGCGCTGGCGGAAGCGGTCAATCCTAAAAGTTCAGCTTGTTCACCTGGAGCGGACAGGTCGCGTTGACTGCTTGACCGTCTCCCCCGCTCCGCGGCGTGAAGCGACCTTCGTGCTGCGTAACAAACTTCCCATACCTTGCACCGCGGACGAAAAGTTCACCTGCGGCGCATCAAATGAGCACGAGAAGGGTGCTGAAGCCGGCGACGATCAACGTCAACACCGCCGACAGGATCAACTCGGCGCGGACGCTGCCGGCAGGACGCGTCACCTTGTCATCGAGCGGCCATAACGGATCCCTCCGCGAAATACACCCTCTCCTACCGTATCGCGATTGCCAAAGCGGACAGCAGCACCGGCAATGACCATGTCCAGTCTCCAAGCACGGAGACAGCGGAGGCACTCACGACACAGCCGAGCAGAAAGCCCAGGAGAAGATGCCAGGATCTCCTTAAGCGGCCGGCATCGACTGGCGGCAAGGCAGGGTGCTTCGACAGCAAATCCATCAGCGACAAGACGGTATTGGTTAAATTGCCGGTCATGACCGCCGTCGAAATGGCACCCGGTATCGCCAGGCGAAGCAGTGCGTACTGGCAGGCCATTGCGGCGACCGCGATCATCACGGCAATGCCGGCCGCTAGTCCCTGCGGGTCGGCGGACGGCTTGGTGATGATGCTGAAAATCAGCACCGCGGCGAGCAGCAGAAATTGAACCAAGAGCAACAGCCGCGCCAGGCTCGGTCCGCGTCGGTCTGAGGCCTGGGCGATCAGCCAAACGGTCGCCACGGCCAGCATAAAGACGGGAATAGCCAAGATTTGCGCCGGGTTGAACGGACCGCCATACACCGCCGCCGCGGCAGCGACCACAAGGTTACCGGTGACATGGGCGGTGAAAATATGGCCCAGGGTAAAAAAGCCGGTGAGGTCGACCATTCCCGCGATGACACTGAGCAAAGCGGGCAGCCGCGCTTCCAGACGCGACAGATCCGCCGCCTCGTCCGCCGAAGCGGCCCAGTTTCGGAGTGCGGCGGAACTTCTAGCGAGCGTTGACATGTTCGGCCGCTCCCATAACTTTCGCTTGCGTTGACCGGTTGCCGAGATGATCGACAATCATTTTGGGAATGATGAGGCCCAAGCTCATCGCCAAAATGATGATTGATGCAGTCATGCCGTCCGCGATCGTGGCGCTGATCAGTTGCAACGTCGGCTCTGAGCCACCGGCTAATTGCACAAGTCCGCTCGTCATTCTGAAGATGTAGACGCCGGGCATCATCGACACCACCGAGGCAAAGCCGATGGCTGCGAACGGCATGTGGCTGCGGCGCGAGACCGGCGTGAGTATCAGCCCAACGACGATGCACGCGACCAGCGCGCCCGTCGCAACGCCAAACCCGAGCAGGCTGAGCGCGACCCAGCGCAGCGCGTGCGCCAGCATGCCCACCACTATTGGCCAGGGCAGCATGTTCAACGGCGTCGAGAAGAAGACGCTGTAGGAACCAACCGCGACACCGGCGGCAATGACGTCTTGCCACAAAGGAACAGTTCGCCCCGGCGCATCGACTGGCAGGGAGGCGCCAAGCAGCGCCAAGCCAAGCAGCATTCCCGTCGAGATCGCGACGACGATGAGGCCGGCATAGATCAGCCGCGCGGCGCCGAGATGTATACGGCCGGCGACAAAGTCGAGCGCGCTGTTGAGGAAGTGCGGTCCCGGCACCAGCACCATGCACGGGCAGACCGCGACCAGGCGCAGCGACGAACTCAGATCGTAGCGCACCGCCAGCGCGCCGATCAGGCCAGCGAGCAGCGCTGCGCAGAAGGGTTGAATAAAATAATTCGCACTCACGTGGGCGAGAGCGCGGCGCAGAATGGCGCCAAGGCCTGCGCTCACGAATATCAGCACCGCTGCGACCAAATGGTCGACACCGAAGATCACCGATAGCGCTACGGCGCCCGCCGCGGCCGCAAGCGCGAACAACCATGTCGGAGCCGGCGGCGCCTGCGAGATCACGCTGATCGCGTTGATTGCCGCATCCGGCGAAAACCGCCCGCTTTCGACCTCCTCGATCGCCCGCATCGTCGAAGCGACGCGATCCATATCGACGCCGGCGGGATCGGCTGGCACCTGGCAGAATAGGTCGGTCTTACTGTCGGATTGAAGTTGCAGCGCGCCCCAGCGCGCCATTACATTAGCGCATAGGTCGAGGGCGCGAGAAAGACGTTCCGCCGCGGCCACGGTCTGATCCGTGGCCTGTCCGTTGATGAAGAGTATCCGCGCGAAGCTAAGGACAAGATTGCAGCGCTCATTGGCTGTCATGGGAGCTTCTCCCGATCCAGGCGTTGCGACACTTCTCTGTGCGGAGCCGGCCCGAACGGTTGAGTCGGCTCCAACCCGGTGCGCACCTCGAGCGCGATGCGATGAGGTTGAATCGCCGTCGCGCTCTAGGTTTTTGATTGAGCACGATCTCCGCGCAAACGCTTTGCGTTTGTCGCGAGGGAAAACCGCTGCACACTTTTCCGGATCATGCCCTAGCGCTCAGGCGGCGTCCGCGGTTGACGGCCCTCCCGCCACGTATGGCTTCACCATCTTCCTGGGATCGACGACCCGATCGAATTCGGATTCGGTGACAAAGCCCAGTTTCAGAGCCGCCGCCTTCAGCGTCAGATCGTTGTCCATCGCGTAGTGCGCGATCTTCGAGGCCTTGTCGTAGCCGATCACCGGCGAGAGCGCGGTCACCAGCATCAGCGAACGTTCGACATATTCGTTGATCTTCTTCCGGTTTGGCTCGGTGCCCTCGATCAGGAACTTGCGGAAGTTCGTGCAGCCGTCGGTCATGATCGTGGTGGAATGGGTGATATTGAAGATGATCAACGGCTTGTAGACGTTCATTTCGAGGTAACCGCCCGCGCCGCCGAAGCCGACCGCAACGTCGTTGGACATCACCTGCACGGCGATCATCGCCAGCGCCTCGCACTGGGTCGGATTGACCTTGCCCGGCATGATCGAGGAGCCCGGCTCGTTCTCCGGAATCTTCAATTCCGCGAATCCGGCGCGTGGGCCGCATGACATCAGGCGAATGTCATTGGCAATCTTGTAGAGCGACACCGCGAGCGTGCGCAGCGTTCCCGAGAGTTGGACCTGCGCATCATGAGCCCCCTGCACGGTGAACTTGTTGGGCGCGGTAACGAAGGGCAGTCCGGTGAGTTTCGCGATCTGGGTGGCCGCCGCTTCGGCAAAGCCCGGCGCTGAGTTGATGCCGGTGCCGACGGCCGTGCCGCCAAGCGCCAGCCGATACACGCCCGACAGAGCCGCTTCGATCCGCTCCAGGTTGTCCGTCAGCATGCCGGCATAACCGGACCATTCCTGGCCCAAGGTCAGCGGGGTCGCATCCTGCATATGGGTGCGCCCAATCTTGATGATGTCGTCCCACGCCTTCGATTTCGCCGCGATCGCGCCGCGCAGCGCGGTGACCGCGGGAACAAGCCGCTGCTTCACGTTGACCGCCGCGGCGATGCACATCGCCGAAGGGAATGAGTCGTTCGACGACTGCGCCATGTTAACATGATCGTTCGGATGGACCGGTGTGTGGCTGCCAAGCGGGGTACCGGCAAGCTGACAACAGCGGTTGGAGATCACTTCGTTGACGTTCATGTTGAACTGGGTCCCGCTGCCCGTCATCCAGACGTGCAGCGGGAACATGTCGTGATGCTGTCCCGCCAGGATTTCGTCGCAGGTTTGCACGATCAGCTTGTAGCGTTGATCGTCAAGCCGCTCGCCGTCACGGTTGGCGGTGGCGGCGGCTTTCTTCAGGATGGCATAGGCCGTTATCATTTCGCGGGGAATAAGGTCCTGGCCGATGCTGAAATGTTCGAGCGAACGTTGGGTTTGAGCGCCCCAGAGCTTGTCGGCGGGTACTTCAACGACACCGAGGCTGTCAGTCTCTTTTCTCATATCAGTCATGGGTCTCTCTCCTTTGCGCTTCGAAAGGGCGTCGACAAAGCGAGGCAGAATTTGCTTCAAACCAGGTTGATCACGACGTCGGGGTTGCTGCGGGTGGTTTTGGAGTACGGACATCACGACCAGGCCGCGCCCTTTCAGGTAGGCCTCAGGAAACCGGAAGAAGCATGTCGCATGCTGCGTTTAGTCGACTGGCTTTGCCGTCGATGAACCGGTCGAACCCGTCCGCCGGTTGTGAACATCCAGGCGTGCGGCGCGAAGGTATCACCCATCAGCAACCTGCGTTCGACCCGCTGGCCACTAACGCTGATCAACTTTCAGCGATACGTCTGTGACAGCTTTGGCGAGCTTGCGGGGGCTTCCTGGCCCGAGAACAACTAGCATACGGCATTAGGTTCTAGATGTGGGGCACCATTAGCGTCATTTTCCACAGTAATGGTGGGCACCACGATTTGCTTTCGGTAGCCGCTCTTCCAGATAATTGTATTCGGTTCGCCTTCCGTCAGGTCCTGCCGCCAACGGCAATTT
>JAQGKC010000419.1 GCA_028290305.1 Bradyrhizobium sp. | reverse complement strand
GGAGTTGCAGAGCCGAAAGGTCGACATTCTGTCGCGCAACTCGACCTGGAGCATGTCGCGCGAGACCACTTACGACCTGTATTTCCCGGCGGTCGCCTATTATGACGGCGAAGGATTCATGGTGCCGCGGGCGCGTAACATCGATTCCGCGCTGGAGCTCAATAACAGCAAGGTATGCGTGCAGTCGGAAACCACCACGCAACTCAACCTCGCCGATTATTTCCGCGCCAACAACATGAAATACCAGGAGATGAAATTCGGCAAACTCGACGAGGTTTTCAAGGCCTATGATTCCGGCAAGTGCGACGTCCTCACCGCCGACGTCTCGCAGCTTTATGCGCTGCGGCTCAACCTCGGCAAGCCGGCCGACCACATCATCCTGCCTGACGTGATCTCGAAGGAGCCGCTAGCACCGGTGGTACGCCAGCGCGACGATGACTGGATGATGATCGTGAAGTGGACGCTGTACGCCATGATCAACGCCGAGGAGCTCGGCATTACCTCGCAGAACATCGACGAGGCGCTGAAGTCGAAGAAGCCCGACGTGATGCGGCTGGTCGGCACCGAAGGCGACTACGGCGAGGAGCTCGGGCTGACCAAGGACTGGGCGGCACGCATCATCCGCCACGTCGGCAATTACGGCGAGGTCTATGAGCGCAATGTCGGCGCGGGATCAAAGCTCGGCATTCCCCGCGGCCTCAACCAGCTCTGGAGCGCCGGCGGCATCCAGTACGCGCCGCCGATCAGGTGACGGCCGCTAAGGCGCCACACAACAACTGTCGTCGCACGACTTGATCGGGCGATCCAGTACGCCGAGGCCTCTCGGGTAATCACCGCCGTCTCTGGAATACTGGGTCGCCCGGTCATAGCCGGGCGATGACACCTTGCGTGTTGCGAGCGCCGATGACTTCAATAACTCTTCATCCGCGCCAGCTGATCAGCATGGAAATTGCTGTCGCCAAAAAGTTCCTGGCAGACCCGCGCCCGCTTCATGAAGAAGCCGATGTCGAACTGGTCGGTCATGCCCATGCCGCCGTGTATCTGTACGCCCTCCTGAACCGCAAGCGTCGCTGTCGAACCCGCGCGCGCCTTTGCCACGGCTACCGCTGCGGCAGCATTTTCAAAATCCGCGTCGAGCGTCTGCAGCGCCTTCAGCACCGCGGCGCGGGTGATCTCGATCTCAATATAGAGCTGGGCGGCGCGATGCTGCAGCGCCTGGAATTCGCCGATCAATTTGCCGAACTGCTTGCGCTGCTTGAGATAGCCGATGGTGCGGCCGAACACCTCCTCGCTCAAGCCGACCATTTCGGCGGCCACCGCCCCGCGGCCAATATTGAGCACGCCTTCCAGCAATGCCGCACCCCGATCGACCTCGCCGAGCACGCCGTCGGCGGTAACCTCGACATCGCCGAATGTGATGCGCGCCGCGTTGTGCGAATCGACCATCGCGGTGCGCTCGGTCTCGATACCTTTTGTTTTGGGATAGACCAGGAACAGCGTCAGTCCGTCGCGCTCGCCGGCGGCGCCGGCGGTGCGGGCCGCGACGATCAACAGCTCGGCAGTGTGGCCGTCGACCACAAAAGCCTTGGCACCGGAAAGCCTGAATCCGTTGCCGGAGCGCACCGCCTGCATTTTTGTCATCAGCGGGCGATGTTTTGTTGCCTCGTCGACGGCAAGCGCGGCGAGCAGCGAGCCGTCGGCGATTTTCGGCAGGTGCTCGGCTTGCTGCGCGGCGCTGCCGCCGCGCGACAGCGCAGAAGCCGCGAGCACAGCGGTGGAAAGAAACGGCGACGGCATCAAGGTGCGGCCGATTTCCTCCATCACCACGCCGGCCTCGACGCAGCCAAGCCCGCTGCCGCCGAAATTTTCGGGCACCAGAAGTCCGGAAAATCCCATCTCGGCAAACGCCTTCCACAGCTCGCGGGAAAATCCCGTGGCGTCCTTGGTATCGCGCAGCTGCCGCAGATGCGACAACGGCGCCTTGTCGCCGATGAGCCCACGCGCGCTGTCGCGCAGCATCGATTGTTCTTCGGTAAGGACGAGGGCCATTTTGGAAAGTTCCGGTTAGAGCCTAATGTTTGAGATCGTCATTCCGGGGCGCGCCTTTGGTCGGCAACTGCCGACCTGAGGCGAGAGCTCGGAATCCATACTCACGATGGTGGTTATGGATTCCGGGCTCGCGCCGCTTCGCTACGCGCCCCCCGACGCGCCAATTGGCGCGTCGGGGAATGACGGGTTGTTGTCAGGCGCGCCTCACGCCCCCGGCAGATCCAAAATCCGCTTGGCCACGATGCCGAGCATGACCTCGCTGGTGCCGCCCTCGATCGAGTTGGCCTTGGTGCGCAGCCAGGCGCGCGACCGGGCGCCGCCCCTCGAGCGCTCGCTTTCCCATTCCAGCGCGTCGATGCCGCCCGCCGACATCAGGATCTCGTAGCGACGCTTGTTCAGCTCGGTGCCGTAATATTTCATCGCCGACGAAAATGCCGGATGCGATTGCCCTGCTTTCGCCAGATCGACCGCGCGCTCGGCGGCAGCGGACAGCGCCGCCTCATCGATCTCGAAGGTGACGATTTGTCCGCGCAGCATCGGATCTTCCAGACGGCCCTGCTCGTTGGTACCCACCGAATCGGCCGCGACTTGTCCGAGTGGCCGGCCGACACCGCGCTCGCCCATGCCCGATATCATGGCTCGTTCGTGCTGCAGCAGATATTTGGCGACATCCCAGCCGCGATTGACGGTGCCGACCACATGGGACTTCGGCACCCGCACATTGTCGAAGAAGGTCTCGCAGAACGGCGACCGGCCGGAAATCAGCAGAATGGGTTTGGTGGACACGCCTTTCGAGGCCATGTCGAACAGAATAAAACTGATGCCGTCATGTTTCTTGGCGGACGCATCGGTCCGCACCAGGCAGAAAATCCAGTCCGCGAAGTTGGCGTAAGAGGTCCAGATCTTCTGGCCGTTGATGATGAAGTCATCGCCGTCGCTCTCGGCGCGGGTCTGCAGCGAGGCCAGGTCCGATCCGGCGTTCGGCTCGGAATAACCCTGGCACCAGCGGATCAGGCCGGCTGATATCTTCGGCAGGTGTTCATTCTTCTGCGCGTCGGTGCCGTATTTCAGCAATGCCGGCCCGAGCATGGAAATCCCGAAGGAAGTGAGCGGCTGGCGCGCGCCGAGCGTCGCCATCTCCTGGCGCACGATCTTGGTCTCTTCCGGATCGAGGCCTCCGCCGCCGTATTCCTTCGGCCAGTGCGGCACCGTCCAGCCCTTGTCACGCATCCGCTCGAACCAGATGCGTTGCGGCTCCGACGAGAATTTGGTGTTGCGGCCGCCCCAGAACGTATCTTCCTCAGACGCCATCGGCCGGCGCATCTCCGGCGGACAATTAGCCTCCAGCCAGGCGCGGGTTTCGCGGCGGAATTGATCGAGATCAGACATTGGCGTTTCCATCTGGATTGTTGAAGCGACCTTAGCCATCGCCTTGCGGAATTCAATATGTCTCTGCGGCGGCCCATGCGGCCGCGGATGTGGCCATGATCCCCGATCGGGTATATTCGCAAAGCCGCAGCGGTTTGAAAAACAAGAGGAAACGGACATGCGCCTGAAGTTGCTTTCGCCTGGCGAAATGAGCGAGGACCAGAAACAAACTTACGACGAATCGATCGCCGGCAAGCGTGGCACCCCGCCCCCGCCGATGATGGCCTGGCTCAACAGCCCGGAGATGGCGCGGCACGCCACCCGTTTGGGCGGCTTCCTGCGGTTCGATACAGTGTTTACAGCGAAGATTTCCGAAATCGCAATCCTGGTCACCGCTCGGCACTGGACCTCGCATTACGAGTGGTTCGCGCACAAGCGGCTGGCGCTGAAGGGAGGCATGGATCCAAAGATCATCGACGACATCCGCGACCGCCGCACGCCGCAATTCGACGACCCCAAGGCGAAGATGGTCTACGACGTAGCCAAATCGCTGCATGAAGGCCACGGCGTCTCCAAGGGCCTGTACGACGAGGCCGTGAAGATGGTCGGCGAGCGCGGGGTCGTCGAAATCATCGGGCTGTGCGGCTATTACACCATGGTCTCGATGACGCTGAACACGTTTGAGTTCGGATTGCCTGAAGGAGAAGTTTCCGAACTTGCCTGAGCGGCTCCCCCTCCCCACTTGGGAGAGGTGAAGAAGGAGAAAGACCATGCCCGACAACCCAACACCCATCATCGCGGGAACGCGGATCGGGCATGTTCATCTTAAGGTCGCCGATCTCGATCGCGCGCTCGGATTTTATTGCGGCGTGTTGGGGTTCGAGGTGACGCAACGCCTGAACTCCGGCGCGGCGTTCATCTCGGCCGGCGGCTATCACCACCACATCGGTCTCAACACCTGGGAAAGCAAGGGCGGCCACCCCCCGCCGCCGGGAACGACCGGATTGTTTCACACCGCGATTCTTTATCCGACCCGGCCCGCGCTGGCCGACGCGCTATATCGCGTGATGCAGGCGGGAATTCATCTCGACGGCGCCAGCGATCACGGCGTCAGCGAAGCGCTTTATCTGCGCGACCCCGACGAGAACGGCGTCGAATTGTATTGGGACCGCCCGAAGGAGCAATGGCCGCGCAAGCCCGACGGATCGCTGGCGATGTTCACACACCGGCTTGATCTGGATGATCTGCTGCGGCAACGGGAAGCATAAACCTTTCGTCATCGCGAGGAGCCCCCGGGTCGGCGCGACACGCCGCCCGATGACAGGCTCCGCGACGAAGCAATCCAGTCTCTTCTTGTTACTCTGGATTGCTTCACTTCGCTCGCAATGACGATGATTGGGCTGCCCGCCCACTTCGCCCGCGAACCATGATCAACGCCGCGGCGGCCAACTCCAGACCGATGCAGCCGTAAAAAGGCAACGCGTAGCTCCCCGAGGCATCGCGCAGCAGGCCCACAACGCCCGGGCCGAATGCATAGGTCACCTGATTGATTGCCGTGATCAGGCTGACCAGCACGCCGAACGAGCGCGGGTCGAATTCGCGCTGCACGATCAGCGACGGCAGCGTGATCAGGTTGCCGACCGAGAATCCGAACAGCGCGCAGGCCGAGATCAGCACCATGTCGTTGCGCGAATTGATGATGATCGCCAGCGCCACGGCCTGGCTTGTGAACGAGATCGCCGAAGCCAGCCGCTGATTGAGCCGGTCGATCACGGTTGAGAACAGCACACGTCCGACCACCGCCATCGCCGTCAACAATGCGACCGCGATCGCAGCACGCTCGCGGCCTATCACCGGATCGAGAAACGAAATCAAGTGGACGATGAACCCGACCTGCGCGAACAGCACCAGCGCGAACGCAATCGATACCGACAGGAATGCGACATTCCGGAACGCCTGCGCGCGCACCCGTGACGCCGACGGTGCGTCCACCGCCGCCAGTTCTGTTACGACGCCATGGTCGGGCGGCCGCCCGACAAAGATCAGGATGACCGGGATCATCAGCACCAGCATGACAATCGCGGCTGAGATCATGGCGCTGGAAAATCCGAAACGGCCGATGGCCGCCACCAGCAGCGGCACCCCAATAATTCCGCCAAAGCTGGCGCCGTTCAGCGCGAGGCTGATCGCCATGCCGCGTTTTTTATCGAACCAGAGGCCAAGCGTATTGGTGATGACGCCGAGGCTGGTGCCGGCCCAGCCGAAGGCCAGCAGCGCATCCGCGGCATAAAGCTGCCACGGCGCGGCAGCGTGGCCCATCAAGACGGCGGCTACCGCCATCGCAACCACGCCGCCGAGCAGGCAGTTGCGCGGGCCGAAGGTGCGGATCGCTTCGCTGACGAAGGCAACCAGCAACGCGCCGAACAGATAGAAGAATGTCGTGCCGGAAGAAATCAGCGACGTCGGCCAGCCGTGCAGGCGATGCAACTCGGCGAGATAAACGGTTTGACCATAAAAGCCGAGCCCCCAGCCGAACGTCGCCACCAGAAAGCAGACCGCGACGATGCGCCAGCCATCGTAACGAGCGGAAGCTTCGTCGACAACGATACGACTGGACGCGTCCATGCAAGTCTCTGCCGAGGATTCGCGGCGGCACGTTAACAGACCGGCCTCCGTAATGCTTCGACGGCCACCGAAGTATTAGAAATCGCAACCGCCAGGTTTGGGCTCCGACGGATCGGAGAAGAAGCGCTCGCGGAAGATCCTGTCGCCCCGCCAACGCTGCAACGCCGATCAAATACTCGGATCGGGCAATTCGGACATCGCCTGCAGCCTCGCCCGCCTTCTGGCGAACGACGCAAGCGTCAATACCGCAAGCCCCAGCAGCACCGGCGGAAATACCACCATGTTGACCGCCGACCAGCCGTAATTCGCCAGCAACTGGCCGGATGAAAACGAGCCAATCGCCATCATCCCGAACACGAGGAAATCGTTGAAGGCCTGCACCTTGTTGCGTTCCTGCGGCCGATGCGTTTCCAGCACCAGCGCGGAAGCCCCGACGAAGCTGAAATTCCAGCCGATGCCGAGGACGATCAGCGTGGCCCAGAAATGCATCGCGGTGATGCCGGACAGTCCGATCGTCGCCGCGCCCGCTTCCAGCAACAGGCCGGTCGCGACAATCCTCGGCGCCCCGAAGCGCGCGATCAGCGAGCCGGTAAAAAAGCTCGGCCCGTACATCGCCACGATATGCCACTGGATGCCGAAGTTGGAATCGCTCACGCTCAAGCCGCACATCTTCATGGCCAGCGGCGCCGACGTCATCACGAGATTCATCATGGGATAGGCGATGACGCCGCACAGCGCGGCGGCGATGAACCGCGGCTGCCGCGCGATCTCGAACAATGGGCGGCCGCCGTGAAGATCCGATGGCGCGGGCTTTGGCGCATCGACCCCAGCCAGAACCGCCATCGCGACCAGGGCAACCGCGGCCTGCATCATGAAGCTGAAGGCAAACAAATAGGGCGGCCAGACATCCATCGTCCACTGCACGAGCTGCGGGCCAAGCACGCCGGCGAACACGCCGCCGGCCATCACCCACGATACGGCCTTGGGCCGATACTGCGTGCTGGCACCATCGGCGGCGGCAAACCGGTAGGATTGCGACACCGCGCCATACAACCCGCCGAGGAAGGTCGCACAGCAGAACAGCGGAAACGAACCGTGCAGGATCGCGAACGCCCCAAGCAGGCCGGTCAGCACGCCGCAGCCGGTGCCGATGATGAAGGCGACGCGGCGGCCATAGCGCCGCGAGATCGCGCCGGTCGGCAAGGTGCCGGCCGCGAGCCCCACCACATACATCGAGATCGGCACCGTCGCGAGCGAGAGATCAGGCGCCAGTGTGGCGCCGATGATCGAGCCGGTGGCAAAGATCACCGCCGAGTTCGCGCCGGTCAGCGCTTGCGCCGCCGCCAGCCGCACCACGTTGGATCGCGCGCGGGCATCGTCGGAAATCTCGTCGGCTGCGGTCATGTCGATCATCGGCTATTTCCGCCCGTATGCGGCCGGATGCGGTCAGGCCTCATTGATTCCCGGCACTATGAATGGGAGCACCGGCTCAATCAACCAATGCAAACGGGCGCGCGCTATGCATCGCCGTTCAGGCCGTTTTCGACCGCCCGAACACCAGAATCAGATTGTTGGCGGGCATCTCGGCGATCTCGACAAGTACCAGGCCGACATTTTCCGCCAGCTTTTTCAGATCATCGATATCGCGCACGCCCCATTCGGCATTCCCATCGCGAAGACTTGTGTCGAACACGGCATTACTAAGCGCGGTGTGCTTGCCGTCGCGCTTGAACGGCCCGTAGAGGAACAGCCGCCCATCCGCTCGCAGATAACGCCCGGCGCCGGCAAATAGACCCTCGGCAACGCGCCACGGCGCGATGTGGATGACGTTGGCGCAGAACACCGCCAGCAATTCGCCGGGGCCGCTGCCGTCGTGCATCTCAGGGCACCATGCCGGATCGGACAGGTCGATCCGCAATGGCGGGCGGACATTCGCAAGTCCCACATGCGTTCGCCACGCAGCGATGCTCTTGAGATGCTGCTCGTTGAGATCGCTCGGCCACCAGGTGACGTCAGGGGTTTGGCGGGCGAAGTGAACCACATGCTGGCCGGTGCCGCTGCCGGTCTCGACCACGTCGCCGGCTTTGCCCGCAAGGAATCGCCGCAACACCTCCCAGATCGCCTGATGGTTGCGGTGAAACGCCGCCGCGTCGAGACGGCCGTCCGCTTCGACCGGCCGGCCGTCCTTGCCGAATTCCACGACATATTCAGCCACGGCTTGCTCCCGGATTTGTTGTCGGCCAAGGCTACCCGTTTTATGGCAACGGCGCGAACTGCAAAATTGGAGATATTGGCAGCCTGGAAATGTTCGGAGGGTCCCGAAATATCCGGTTTTTCGGGGGCGCCGCGAGAGGCGATTAACGCCGTCCTTCCGATTCCCCAGTCTATGTTGTCAGCCAATGGCGTTTATGCTTTTGACCGCCTATATTTGGGACTAAATAACCGACATAAACCTGCGGGAAATGCCTTTGACCGAAACCCCTTCAACGAAGCTCGTCCTGTTGCAGGCGTTCGCGTTGGCGTTGCTGATCGGCGCCGCCACGCCTGCAAGCTCAGCCAGTGCGCAATCCGCAGCCGCGGACGGGCAGAAGATCGCGTTCGATCGCGGCAAGGGCAATTGCCTGACCTGCCACGAGATCAAAGGCGGCGACCTTCCCGGCACCATCGGGCCGGCGCTGAAGGATATCAAAAGCAAATATCCCGATCGCAACGATCTCGTTGCCATCGTCTATGATGAAACCAAACGCAACCCGCAAACCGTAATGCCTCCGTTCGGACGAAACCGGATTTTGACCGAGCAGGAGATCAACGCGATTGTGGATTTCCTGCAGACATTATGATGGTGTGCGCGCCATGGGAGAGACTTCGGATGACCTCTGCTGACGACGGATTCTCGGGATTCTCGGCCGCGCGACGGCTGATCCTGAAAGGTACCGTAACGGTCGCGCTGATCGGCCTTGGCAACCTTTCGTTCGGCCTGATGCCGGCGCTCGCCGCAGCCAACGACAAGTGGCCAGAGGACGCGTTCAAGCAGAAGAGCGAAGCCGACGCCATCAAGGCGCTATACGGCAAGACCGCCGAGCCGTCCGACAAGGTCAAGCTCGACGCGCCCGAAATCGCCGAGAACGGCGCAGTGGTTCCGATTTCAGTCACGACGACTCTGGACGGCGTAACCTCGATCTCGTTTCTGGTGGCGGACAATCCGAGCGCACTGGCGGCGTCCTACACCATTCCGCCGGGCACGATGCCGAGCGTAGCCAATCGCCTCAAAATGGCGAAGACCAGCAACGTCACCGCGATCGTGGAAGCCGGCGGCAAGCTCTACAGCGCCACCAAGGAAGTCAAAGTGACCGTCGGCGGCTGCGGCGGCTGAGCCGGCATTTTCAGAGGGAGTTTTTGATGGCATCGACCATTCGCGTGCGCGCCACCTCGACAGGCGACACCACCGAAGTCCAGGCGCTGATCCAGCACCCGATGGATTCCGGCTTCGTCAAGGACGCCAAGGGCGAAATCATTCCGCCGCACTTCATCCAGCAACTGACTTTCGAATATGATGGCAAGGACGTATTCGTCGCGGATTGGGGAACGGCCGTCTCCAAGGACCCCTACGTCAAGTTCAGCTTCAAGGGCGGCAAGAAGGACGGCGATTTGAAAATCAGCTGGGTCGACAACAAGGGCGCGTCCGACACCACCACGGCAAAGATTCAATAACGCGCGAGTTGACGGACATGAATGTGCGATCTGCGATCCATCTTGCTTCGGGCGCTCTTGCTTCCGTTGCCGTTGCGCTGACGACATTGATGTTTGTTGGGCCGCCTGCGATTGCCGCCGACACCGTCGACCCGGTCGCTGACGCCAAAGCGTTCCAGAAATTCTTTACCGACAAATTTCCCAAGCTGAAGCTGGAGGATTTCGTCAACGGTCCCTATTCACTGAACGAGGACATGCACCGGCAGTGGGTGGAGAAAGAGGAATTTCCGCCTTACGACTTTTCGCTCGACGCGGGCAAGGAGATGTTCTCAAAGCCCTTCAAGAACGGCAAGAGCTATGCGGACTGCTTCCCGAACGGCGGCATCGGCATCCGTCAGACCTATCCGTATTTCGACGAGAAGGAAGGCAAGGTCGTCACGCTCGAACTGGCGTTGAACCGCTGCCGCGAGGCCAACGGCGAAGCGCCGTTCTCCTATGTGAAGGACGAAATGGCCGCGCTGACCGCCTATATGGCGTTCACGTCGCGCGGCAAACCGTTTGACATCAAGATCCCCAATGATCCGCGCGCGCTTGAGGCGTATGAGAACGGCAAGCGCTATTTCTATACGCGGCGCGGCCAGCTCAACTTCTCCTGCGCGAGCTGCCACGTGCAGAACCCGGGCGAGCGGATACGCGCCGAAATACTCGCACCGGCGCTCGGGATCCTGAATGCGATGCCGATCTACCGTTCCGAATGGGGCGGCATGGGTACGATCAGCCGGCGCTTCACCACCTGCAACGTCCAGACCCGCGGCGTGCCGCTCGATCCGCAGGCCGACGAATACCGCGATCTCGAATATTATCTGTCCTATGTCAGCAACGGACTGCCGATTTCCGGACCGGGAGCGCGGCCATGAGCATGATCGGGGGCAAGGTGCTTACATCGGTAGTCGCGCTGGCCTCGGCGCTGCTGATGGCAAGTGAAACATCCGTCATGGCTGCCGCTTCAGAAGCTGATTTCAAGGCCGCTTACGCCGCCGCGGAGGCCGCCAACAAGGAAGCCAGCGCGCTACGCGACCAGTGGACCGTGACCGCAGCGGCTCTGGCCGACGCGAAAAAGGCCGCCGACAAGGGCGACTTCGATTCTGCGGTAGCGGTATCGAAGGAAGCCGAAGCGCTGGCCAAGGCTTCGATCTTCCAGGCAATGAGCGAAAAAAATGCCTGGAAGGCGCTCGAAATTCACTGAGCCGTTCGAGAGGCGCGGAGACATCGCATGACCATCCGCCGCCGGGATTTTCTGAAACTTTCGGGCGCCGCGGCCTTGTCGGGCGGACTGCCGAACCTCGCGCGTAGCGCCGACACCCCAAGCATTTACGACCTCGAACGCTTCGGCAATGCGCGCATCCTGCACATGACCGATACTCATGCGCAATTGCTGCCGGTCTATTTCCGCGAACCCAGCGTCAATCTCGGGATCGGCGCCATGCAGGGGATGCCGCCGCATCTGGTGGGCCGCGCCTTTCTCAATCGATTCGGTATCAGTGCCGACAGCGCCGACGCCTACGCCTTCACCTTTCTCGACTTCGAAAAGTCCGCTGCGCGCTTCGGCAAGCTCGGCGGCTTTGCGCATCTGAAGACGCTGGTCGATCGCCTGCGCAGCGACGTGGGGTCCGGACGTTCGCTGCTGCTTGACGGCGGCGATTTATGGCAGGGCACGGGACAAGCCAACACGATGCAGGGCGCCGACATGGTCGAGGCCGCGAACCTGCTCGGCATCGAGGCGATGACCGGTCACTGGGAATTCACCTACGGCGAGACGGCACTGCGCAGCAATCTCGAGCGCTTCAAGGGCGAATTCCTGGCGCAGAACGTCTTCCTGACCGAGGAAGCCGCGTTCAACGACGCCAAGGCGTTCGATCCCGCTTCGGGACGGGTGTTCAAGCCGGCCATCATCAAAGAGAGCGGCGGCTACCGCATCGCCGTGATCGGACAGGCCTTTCCCTATGTGCCGATCGCTCACCCGAAACGGTTCACGCCGGATTGGACGTTCGGGATCCGCGATGACGAATTGCAGAAGCTGGTCGATGCGTTGCGCAACAATGACAAGGTCGATGCCGTGGTGCTGTTGTCGCATAACGGCATGGATGTCGATCTCAAGCTCGCCAGTCGCGTCACGGGCATCGACGTCATTCTCGGCGGGCATACCCACGACGCCATTCCGCAGCCGATCGCGGTCAAGAACCCAGGCGGCGTCACGCTCGTGACCAATGCCGGCTCGAATGGAAAATTCTTGGGCGTACTCGATCTCGAACTCGCAAAAGGCCGCGTCAGCAATGTACGCTACCGGCTGCTTCCCGTGTTCTCGGAATTGCTGAAGCCGGATGCGGCGATGCAGGCGCTGATCGAAAAGATGCGCGGGCCGCAGGCGGCAACCACCACCGGGAAAATCGCGACCGCGGATCGCCTGCTCTATCGCCGCGGCAATTTCAACGGCACCGTGGATCAACTGATCTGTGACGCCTTGCGCAGCGAATTCGACGCCGAGATCGCGCTCTCGCCGGGTTTCCGCTGGGGCACCAGCGTATTGCCGGGCCAGCCCGTGACGATGGAAGACGTGCTGTCCGAAACCGCTATCACCTACCCGGAAACCTACGTCCAGGGCGTGACCGGCAGCCAGATCCAGGATATCCTCGAAGACGTCTGCGACAATCTCTTCAATACCGATCCATATTACCAGCAGGGCGGCGATATGGTCCGCGTCGGCGGTATGGCCTATACTTGCACGCCCGCGGAATCGGTTGGACGCCGGATTTCCGAGATCAAGCTCGACAATGGCCGCACGGTCGAATCCGGCAAGACTTACAAAGTCGCGGGGTGGGCTTCCGTCAACGAGCAGAAGGGAATGCCGGTGTGGGATGTCTTCGCCAAACATCTGCGTTCCGGCAAACTACCGGATCAGCGCGGTCCCGGTGTCACGTTGAAAGGCGTTGACGATAATCCGGGCATCGCAGGACAGGGATGATGCAGTTCCGGACATATCGATTCCCCGGACATCGGCGGCCGATCGTTCGCGCCTTCGGCAAGGCCATCATGGTGGCGTTGATGCTCGCAACCGTCTCGCCGCTCGCTCGCGCCGAGCCGGCGCCGCTGCCGGACAAGCCGTTCGCCGAACACCGCATCGTGTTGCAACTCTCGGACAACGATCCCAAAAAACAAGTTCTCGTGATCAGCGTCGCCTATAATCTCCTGAAACTCTACGATCCCGACAAGTTCGCGATCGAGGTGGTGGCATTTGGGCCGGGCATCGATCTGCTGCGCCCTGACAACACCAACCGGAAGCTGGTCGAGAGCCTGGTCGCCCAGGGCGTGCGCTTCGATGTCTGCCTCAACACCGTAGATACCATCGAGCGCGAAACCGGCAGGCGGCCTGAATTCATTCCCGTCGCCACGCCGGTTCAGGTCGGCGTCGGGCAGATACTGTCGCTGACCGAAAACGGATATACGTTGGTTCGGCCTTAAGGAGTTCCGATGATGCCCAGCTTTCTTCGTCGGGTAGCGATCCTGGCTTTCATGTCGGTGGCATTCGCTTCAGCGAGCCCTGCAGGCAACGGCAAAACGCACCGCATTGCCATCCAGGTCGACCAGAACGATCCGCAGGTCATGAACCTGGCGTTGAACAACGCCAACGCCGTGATCGAATATTATCGCACCAAAAACGAAGACGTGGAACTCGACATCGTCGCCTGCGGTCCCGGCCTCCACATGCTGCGGGCCGACACGTCCCCTGTGCAGGATCGCATCAAACGTCTCAAGGACATGGTCTTTCCCGGCAAGATTCAGTTTTCGGCCTGCAACAACACCAAGCAGGGCATGGAGAAGGCGGAAGGCCATGCGATTTCCGTGCTGCCCGATGCCTCCATCGTTCCCTCAGGCGTCGTCCATCTGATGGAGTTGCAGGAGCAGGGCTGGAGCTATGTTCGGCCGTAAGCGATGAAATGCCCGAGACCTGAAAGGTTGACGATGCGACATCCAGCCGTGATTGTCGCGGTGGCGTTGGGGCTCGGGCTGGGCGCGCCGCCTGCCGCGGCGGGCGATGACGCGATCGTTACGTACAAATCGCTGTCGCCGGAAGTCGCGCTCGAGGCCGCGCAGGCCGCGCTCAAAAAATGCCGCGACAACGGATTTCAGGTCGCGGTCGCGGTGGTGGATCGCTTCGGCCAGCCGCAAGTGATGTTGCGGGACCGCTTTGCCGGCTTGCCCGCCGCCGATACTGCGACCAGCAAAGCCTATACCGCCCTCAGTTTTCGCGCCGCCACCAGCGACCTGGCGAAGTCGATCAGGTCAGGTCAAATGGACGCAGGTCTCGCCCGGTTGCCTCATGTTGCCATGCTGGCGGGCGGGCTCATGATCGAAGCCGGCGGCACTTTGCTCGGCGGCATCGGCGTGTCCGGCGCCCCCGGCGGCGACAAGGACGAGGAATGCGCTAGGGCTGGCTTGGACGCCATCAGAGACAGAATAGATTTCTAAAAAACGGGCGCAACCGGATAAAATCAGCTATAATCGGCGAGGAAAACGGTAGTAATGCACCATGATCTTTCGCCAGCTATTCGACAGCGTTTCCGGAACCTACAGTTATGTGCTGGCCAGCCGCGCTGGCGGCGAGGCCCTGATCCTCGATCCCGTGCTGGAGAAGGTCGATCGCTATTGCCAGTTATTGCGCGAGCTCGATCTTAAACTGGTCAAGGCCGTCGATACGCATCTACACGCCGACCATGTCACCGGCCTCGGCGAGTTGCGTGACCGCATGCATTGCGTCACCATCATGGGCGAGCAGAGCAAGGCCGACGTGGTGGCGATGCGCGTCGCCGACGGCGACAAGGTGACGATCGAGGGCCTCAGTCTCGACGTGATGTATACGCCCGGCCATACCGACGATTCCTACAGCTATCTGATGGGCGACCGCGTCTTCACCGGCGATACGCTCCTGATCCGCGGCACCGGCCGCACCGATTTCCAGAACGGCAGTTCGCGGGCGCAATACGAGTCCATCTTTGGCCGGCTGCTCAAACTGCCCGATGAAACCCTGGTATTTCCCGCCCACGACTACAAGGGCGATACCGTCTCCACCATCGGCGAGGAGAAGCGCTACAATCCTCGACTGCAGGTGCGTTCGGTCGACGAGTATATCGAGCTGATGAACAACCTGAAGCTCCCCAACCCGAAGATGATGGATGTCGCGGTGCCGGCCAACATGCATGTCGGCCTGCATCAGGACGATCTGGCCAAACAAGGCCTGGCGCTCAGCGCGCGCGATGCAATCGAGAGCCTCGGCCGGCCCGACATCCTGCTGGTCGATCTGCGCGAGAATGGCGAACGCGCCAGACACGGCATGCTGTCGGGCGCACTGCACGCGCCCTATCCCATGATCGACGAAAGCCTGCAGCCCGGCGGCATGTTGCGCGAAGTCGCCGCAGCAACCGGGCGCCGCATCGTGTTCTTCTGTGCGTTCGGCGAGCGTTCGGCCATGGCCGTCGCCGCCGCCAAAGAAGCGGGCCTGGCCAACACCGCGCACATCGCCGGCGGCATCGACGCGTGGAAGAAAGCCGGCGGCCCGGTGGTGCTGACGGGCTGACGATCGAACGGTTTATGGCCGTAACGTATCGGCGCCTCTTCAACGATAAGTGAAACGCATAAATGATCCACCTCTTCGTCATGCCCGGGCATGACGAGCTTTGCTGCTCTACCGCTCGACCCGCTTCAGCTCCGCGATCAGGACGTCAAGCCCGTCCGCGAGCATCACGCCGCCGCACACCGTCAGCCGGTCCGGGATGATGATGCGCTTTGACGGCGGATAGAAGCGCTCGAGCGCGGGATGCAGCAGAAACGCGCCACCATCATCCTCCGCATAGTCACCTGCCTCCGACACCAGAATGAAATCAGGTTTCAGGCTCACGATCGCCTCTAACGATGCGTAGCCGCCGAAGGCGACGCCGAGATCGCCAGCCGCATTGAATAACCCGGTCTCGGTCAGAAGTGAACTGACCAGGCTGTCGCTGCCGGACACCCAGCCGCGCCGGGACAGCGGCAGCACCCGATAGTGCTTGTCGGTAACGACCCCGCGCGATCGCATCGTCGAGCCGGGCGATTTCGGCGGTCGCGCGATCGGGATGCCCGATGTCACCCATCTGACGAATCTGTTCCTTGGCCTCGTCGAGCGAACGCGGGACGGAGAACTCGGCGAGGTGACGGCCTTTCTGCTTCAGAAGTTCGCGTGTCGATCGTTTGTCGAACAGGCTCGCGACGACGATATCGGGCCTGAGCACCAATATGTCTTCCGCGCCGCCCGATAGAATCCGATATCGGCGAGCATCGTCAGCCGCCCAGGATTGAAACTTCTCGCGTGAAAAGCGGCTGAGACCGAGGATTTGTTCGGGATCGGCGAGGGTCAGCAGCAGCTGGTCGGTGCAGACGTTCATCGATGCGATGCGCGGCAGACCGGCCGCCGGCGCAGGCGCCAACCATGCGCCCCCGAACACCGCAAAAGCAGCTGTTGCAATCGATCGGGATATAAATCCGAAGCGCCTGCTCATCGGTCTCTCAAATTTCCGCCCATGGCACGATCACAGCTTCGTGCTGGTATTCCGCGCGATACGCGCTGATCCGGAATACGTCCGCCATGACCTGCTCCGACAGCGCCTCGACTGGCGCGCCCTGCGCCACGAGACGGCCTTCCGAAAGCACCAGCACGGTATCCGCAAATCGCCCGGCAAGCCCGAGATCGTGCGTTACCACCATCACCAGCACGCCTTGGTCGGCGGCGGCACGCAGACTTTTCATGACGTCGAACTGGTGACGCGGATCAAGCGAAGCCGTCGGCTCATCTGCCAAGATCACCGGGGCTTCCACGGCAAATACGCGCGCCAGCGCGACGCGGCTGCGCTCGCCGCCAGACAATTCGGTCACGCGGCGCTCGCTGAAGGCCACGACATCGGCCGCCTGCATCGCCCGCAGCACCGCCTCGGCATCTTTCGGCGTCAGCCGCGCCGGATCGGTCGCACCGTGCGGGTAGCGGCCTAGCGCCACGATATCCCGTGCCGGCAGCGGCCAGTGCACAATATGGCCCTGCGGCAGATAGGCGAAACGCCGCGCGCGTTCACGCAACGGCAGCGACGACAGCGCATCGCCGCCGACATGGATGGCGCCGCCTGAAGGGACCAGTCCGGCCAGAGCGCGCAATAGCGTGGTCTTGCCGGCGCCGTTCGGCCCCACCAGCGCGACCAGATGCCCGGATGACAGCGAGAGCGAGACATCCTTCAGCACGGCGCGGCCGGCCAATGTTACGTTCAAGCCCTGCGCGGTGAGAAAAGCGGCTTCAGTCATGCGACGCCTCCGCCAAGCGCACGCCGTTCGCGCATGATCAGATAGAGAAAAAACGGCACGCCGATAATCGAGGTCAGCACGCCGACCTTGATGTCGCTGGTCGATGGAATGATGCGCACGGCGATATCGGCCGATAGCAGCAGCGCAGCACCGGTGAGCGCACTCGGAACCAGTAACCGCGCCGGATCGTGACCGATCAGCGGCCGCATCAAATGCGGTGCGACCAGGCCGATGAAACCGATCGTGCCCGACACGGCGACCGCGCCGCCGACACCGAGCGCGACACCGAGGATCACGCTGAGCCGAAGCCGGCCGACATCGACGCCAAGGCTTTGCGCGGTCTCCTCGCCGAGGCTGAGCGCGCGAAAAGCATTGCGCTGGCTCCATAGAATGATCGCACCCGCCACGATGAACGGCAGCGCCAGCATGACGTGACGAAAGCTGCGATCCTCCAGCGAGCCGAGCAGCCAGAACGCAATTTCGAGCACCACGAACGGATTGCTGGACAGGTTCATCACCAGTGCGGTCGCCGCGCCCGCAAGGCTCGAGATCGCCAGTCCCGCCAGAATGAGAATCAGCAGTCCGGCGTTGCGGCCTGCGATGGCGAGCAAGGCGAATACGGAGGCGAACGCCGTTATGATCGCCGCAACCGGCAGGGCATAAGACCGCACATCGGCAAGACCAAGCGAGATCACCAGCACCGCGCCGAACGCCGCCGCTTGCGGTGCGCCGAACAGCGAAGGCGACGCCAGCGGATTGCGCAGCAAGCCCTGTAACGCCGCGCCGGACAGCCCGAGGATGGCGCCGATCGCAAACCCCAGAATCGTGCGAGGCAGCCGGATTTCCCGCACGATCACCTGCTGCACGTCGCTGCCGCCGCCGGACAAGGCATCGAGCACGGTCAGCGGCGACAGCCGCACCGGTCCGATCCCGAGCGAGAGCAGCACCAGCAGCACCACGAGGACGACAAGCGCAGCCATCACGCTTGCGCGCCGGCGTGCGGCGATGTCAGCCGTCACCATCACGCTTTGAACACTCATCAATCGTCCTCAACCAGCCATGCCGGTGCTGTCTGTGATATCAGTCGGCCGACAGAGCTCATGCGGCAAAAAAGGCGTACTCGTCCAGTCAGGATTACAAGCACGCAATGATGGGGTTGACTCTGATCTTGACAAACTTCTACCATTATTCCTGACGGTTCCCTGTTTGGGGATCAAAAGGGAATGCGGTGCGGGGAAACTTCCCCAATGCCGTGGCTGCCCCCGCAACTGTAAGCGGTGAATCTTTCGTCATATGCCACTGGGAATCTCGGTCCTGGGAAGGCGACGCAAGGTATCGACCCGCGAGCCAGGAGACCTGCCGTCAGCCGTGGTCACACGCG
>JAQGKC010000408.1 GCA_028290305.1 Bradyrhizobium sp. | reverse complement strand
AAGTAGAAAAAGGCCTCTGCTCCAGTGCAGAAACGAGAGTCCGCGCCGTATGGGTCCCTGCGTTCGCAGGGACGACTCGTTGAAACACCGCGCAAAACCGGAAAAATTCGCCCGCGGACCGCACAGAGGATTCCATATGCGATAGCCCTGCCGCACGCGGGGAGAGGTCAAGAAAAGCCAACCTGTCTGTTTTGAATGACGGGCCATTGGACTAAACCCTGCCGAGCGCGAAGCCGCGCGCGATGTAGTTGCGGACAAACCAGATCACCAGCGCGCCGGGGATGATGGTCAAAACGCCGGCTGCAGCCAGCAACCCCCAATCCATGCCGGCGGCGGAGACGGTACGGGTCATGACAGCCGCAATCGGCTTGGCGTTCACCGACGTCAGCGTGCGCGCCAGCAGCAGTTCGACCCAGGAAAACATGAAGCAGAAGAAGGCCGCGACGCCGATGCCGCTGGCGATCAGCGGCACCAATATCCTGATGAAGAACCGCGGGAACGAGTAGCCGTCGAGAAAGGCGGTTTCGTCGATCTCGCGCGGCACGCCGGAGACGAACCCTTCCAGGATCCACACCGCCAGGGGTACGTTGAAGATGCAGTGCGCCAGCGCGACCGCCCACGGCGTATCGAACAGGTTGATCGCCGAGTACAGATTGAAGAACGGCAGCGCATAGACCGCCGCCGGCGCCATCCGATTCGACAACAGCCAGAAGAACAAATGCTTGTCGCCGAGGAAGCGGTAGCGCGAAAATGCGTAGGCTGCCGGCAAGGCGACGGAAATCGAGATCACCGTATTGATGACAACATATTTCAACGAATTGATGTAACCGGAATACCAGCTCTCGTCGGTGAAGATGCGCATGTAATTGGCGATGGTCGGCTGGTGCGGCCACAGCGTCATGGTCGAGACGATCTCTTCGTTGGTCTTGAAGCTCATGTTGACCAGCCAATAGATCGGCAGCAGCAGGAAGATCAGGAACAGCGAAAGAATGATGCGGCGTCCGGGAATCGAATGCATCATGCGACTCCCTGCTTGGGCGGGCGCTCAGCGCCGGCATTGGTCATGACGGTGTAAAACACCCAGCACACGATGATGATGATGATGTTGTAGACCAGCGACAACGCGGCGGCCTTGCCGAGGTCGAATTGTCCCAGCGCGATCTTGACCAGCTCAATGGAAATGAACGTCGTCGAATTGCCCGGGCCGCCACCGGTCACCACGAACGGCTCGGTGTAGATCATGAAACTGTCCATGAACCGCAGCAGCACCGCGATCAGCAGCACGCGATGCATCTTCGGAAGCTGGATCGCGGTGAATACCGCCCATCGCGACGCGCCGTCAATCTGCGCTGCCTGATAGTAAGCATCGGGAATCGATTTCAGCCCCGCATAACACAACAGCGCGACGAGGCTGGTCCAGTGCCAGACATCCATCACGATGACGGTGGCCCAGGCATCGAATTCGTTCGACACATAATTGTAGTTCAGACCGAGGCTGTTCAGGACATAGCCCAACAGACCGATATCGGGCCGTCCGAAAATCTGCCAGATCGTTCCGACCACGTTCCACGGAATCAAAAGCGGCAACGCCAGGATCACCAGGCAGACGGCGACCTGCCAGCCTTCACGCGGCATCGAAAGCGCGACAACGATTCCAAGCGGAACCTCGATCGCAAGGATCACCGCCGAGAAAAACAGGTTGCGCCAAAGCGATGCGAAGAACCGTCCGCCCAGATCGGTCGACGGATCGAGCAATTCCTTGAACCAGCCGACGCCATTCCAGAAAAACTGGTTGTTTCCGAAGGTGTCCTGCATCGAATAGTTCACCACCGTCATCAATGGCAGGATGGCCGAGAAGGCCACCACCAGAAACACCGGCAGCACCAGGAACCAGGCCTTCTGGTTGACGGTCTTGTCCATTACGCTGACCCCTCGACCAGAAGACTGTCGGCGTAGACGTGAACGTGCGACGGGTCGAATATCAGCCCGGCGGTCTCGCCGGGAATCGAAAATCCCGGCGGCACCCGCGCCGCGAATTTTGTATCGCCAATTCGAACGCGCGCGAAACGGACGCGGCCGAGGTCATCGATCCGCTCGATCCTGGCCGACAGCAAGCCCGGCGCCGGCGGCGCGACATCGACAAATTCGGGACGCACGCCAACCTCGATCTTCGCACCGGCCGGCAAGCCGTCGTAGCTGTGGTCCAGCGCGATGGCGTGACCGCTGATCCGGGCCTCGCGTCCCCTGACTTCGGCAGGTACGATGTTCATGCCGGGCGAGCCGATGAAATAGCCGACGAAGGTGTGTGCCGGCTTGTCGAACAATTCCGCCGGCGTTCCGCTCTGCACCACGCGACCGTCATGCATCACCACCACGGTGTCGGCGAATGTCAACGCCTCGGTCTGGTCGTGGGTGACGTAGATCATCGTGAGGTCGAGTTCGCGATGCAGCGCCTTGAGTTTTGACCTCAATTGCCATTTCAGTTCGGGATCGATTACGGTCAGCGGCTCATCGAATAGAACCGCAGCGACGTCGGACCGGACCAGCCCGCGGCCGAGCGAGATTTTCTGCTTGGCGTCGGCCGTCAGCCGCATCGCCTTGCGCGAGAGATAGGGCGTGAGATCGAGCAAACGCGCGATCTCCGCGACCCGGGCGTCGATCTCGCCCTTCAGCAGGCCGCGATTCTTCAGCGGGAATGCCAGGTTTTGTCCGACCGTCATGGTGTCGTAGATCACCGGAAACTGAAACACCTGCGCGATATTGCGTTTCTGGGTTGACAGCGGTGTGATATCGACGCCGTCGAACAGGATCTGGCCGCGCGACGGCGTCACGATTCCGGAAATCAGATTCAACAGCGTGGTTTTGCCGCAGCCTGACGGCCCGAGCAGTGCATAAGCGCCACCCTGCCGCCACGTCATCGAGATCGGTTTCAGCGCAAACGATTTAGGGTCCGCGGCATTGCCGCCATAGGAGTGCGCGAGATCGACGAGGTCAATGCGGGCCATGCTGCATGTCCCTCACATCGCGCCGGGGGCGGCGACCAGATGGTCGGCCGCATCGAACACAAAAACATTATTCGGGTCGAGCACGGCATCCAGCACGTAACCGGGCGGATATTCGTGAACGCCCTGCAACACGGCGACCCAGTTGGAAGCATCGCGATTGAGATGCACGAAGCTTTCCGAACCGGTGATTTCCGTCACCGTTACGGTGGCGGAAAAGGCGTGGCGGCCGGCCATCCCGTTGGCGACTTCGAGCTGATGCGCGCGGAAGCCGACCCGGTAGGCGCCATCGCCAAGGCCCGCGTATAGTCCGCTTGCCGGCGCCTGTATGCCGCCGGCATATTGCACCGAGCCGTTGTTCTTTTCGATTCCGACGATGTTGAGCGGCGGATCGGAAAATACCTGGGCCACGCGCAGGGTGGCGGGATGGCGATAGACTTTCGGGGTCTCACCGACCTGCAATACCTCGCCCTCCCACATGCAGACGGTACGGCCGCCAAGCAGCAACGCTTCGGAAGGCTCTGTCGTCGCATAGACGAAGATCGCGCCGGACGCCTCGAAGATGCGCGGCAGTTCGGTGCGCAATTCCTCGCGCAGCTTGTAGTCGAGATTGGCGAGCGGCTCGTCCAGCAGCACCAGATCGGCGCCTTTGACCAGCGCGCGTGCGATCGCCGTGCGCTGCTGCTGGCCGCCGGACAATTGCAGCGGTGTGCGGTTCAGATACGGCTCCAGTTTCAGGAGTTTCGCAGCCTCCTGGACCCGCTTCTCGATCTCCACGCGCGGCTTGCCCTGCACCCGCAGCGGTGAGGCGATGTTTTCATAGACGGTGAAAGAGGGATAATTGATGAACTGCTGATAGACCATCGCCACCGAACGCTGCCGCACATCGAAGCCGGTGACATCCTTGCCATCGACCAGCACGCGGCCGCTTGTCGGCTTGTCGAGACCGGCGAGCAGCCGCATGATCGAGGTCTTGCCCGACAGCGTCGGGCCCAGCAGCACGCTCAAGGTGCCGCGCTCAAGCGTCAGCGAGACATCGCGAATGGCCGGGATGCCATCGATCGAGCGCGTGACGTGTTCGAGTGTAACGGTCATGTCCGCTTTCCTGCTTCCAGCAAGGGACTTTCGACCGGAACCCGGTGCGCGGCAATCCAATCGTCGACCGCGGCAATCTCAGTAGACGACAATCGCAATCCGAGCTTGGATCGCCGCCAGACGATGTCTTCGGCGCTGCAGGCCCACTCCGATGACATCAGGTACCTGACTTCGCTTTCCGTCAAGGTGGCGCCGAACGACTGGCCGAGATCGGCCATGGATTTCGCATTGCCGAGCAGCTTGCCGGCGCGCGTGCCGTAGGCGTGGGCCAGCCGGTTGGCATGTGCCGGCGACAGAAAGGGATAACCGCGCACGAGCTCCGCGGTTAGCGCGGCGACCGCCGAGACATCCAGATCGCCGCCGGGAAGCGGTGATCTGGCGGTCCAGCCTTCGCGCGCCTTGGTCCCCTTGAGATAGGGCGCGAGCTTTTCGATCGCCTCCTCCGCCAGCCGGCGATGGGTGGTGATCTTGCCGCCATAGATCGACAGCAGCGGCGTGCCGCCGGGGGTGTCGAGTTCTAAAACGTATTCGCGGGTGGCAGCCTTGGCTTCGCTGGCGCCGTCGTCATAGAGCGGGCGAACGCCGGCATAAGTCCAGACCACGTCCGCAGGCTTGACCGGTTTCGCCAGATATTCGCTGACGGAATCGCAGAGGTATTCGATTTCCTCTGATGATGCTTTCACCTTGGCGGGGTCGCCGTGGTAGTCGCGATCCGTGGTGCCGATCAGCGTGAAATCGTCCTGGTAGGGTATGACGAAGACAATCCGGCCGTCGCTGTTCTGAAACATGTAGGCGCGGTCATGTTCATAAAGTTTTCGCACAACGATGTGCGAGCCCTGCACCAGCCGCACCTTGGCTTTGGCGTTGACGCCCGCGCCCGACGCCAGCACGTCCTCGACCCATGGTCCGCCCGCGTTGACCAGCACACGGGCTTGAATCGTGCTGCGCTCGCCGGTTGAGGTGTGTTCGACCGTGACCTGCCAGATCCCGTCGGCCTGCCTGATCTCGACCGCGCGCGAGCGGGTGCGGATTTCGGCGCCGCGATCCGCCGCGTCCCGTGCGGTGAGCACCACCAGCCGGGCGTCATCGACGAAACAGTCGGAATATTCAAAGCCCTTGGTGTAGCGGTTCGGAATCAGGGGCTGTCCGACCACGTCGCGCGTCAGATCGACCGAGCGCGTCGGTGGCAGCAGGTGTCGGCCCCCGATATGGTCGTACAGGAACAGGCCCAGCCGCAGCAGCCAGGCCGGGCGCAGACCAGCATGGTGCGGCAGCACGAATCGAAGCGGCAGGATGATGTGGGGCGCGATCTGCCAGAGGATTTCGCGCTCGATCAGCGCCTCGCGGACCAGCCGGAACTCGTAATATTCCAGATAACGCAGGCCGCCATGCACGAGCTTCGTCGACCACGACGATGTACCGCTGGCCAAGTCGTTCATTTCACAGAGGAAAACAGAATTTCCCCGGCCGACTGCATCGCGTGCGATACCGCAGCCGTTGACGCCGCCGCCAATAATAGCGAGGTCAAAAATTCGGTCCAAAGGCGCTCCCCGGGGCGCTCGCCTGTTCACATTGGCGATTTCGCTTTCGATTCGGAGTAAATCACAACCAAATGCGAAAGCAACCGAAAAGGAACTATCGCAGCCGGGTGACGGTGGAAACGGGCTCGGCGCCCGGTTCGTCCAGATCGGCCGATGATTTAGGTATCGCCTCGATCACCTCGATGCCCCGGGTGTGGCAGATGCTGGCGAGCGCCGCCGGAAGTGCCGCATCGGTCACAAAAGTCTGGATCTGGCTGATATGGGCGATGCGGACTGGTGCGCTGCGCCGCAGCTTGGTCGAGTCGGCGACCAGCATCACGCTGCGCGCATTGGCGATGATGGCTTGGGCTGCCTGGACTTCGCGATAATCGAAATCCAGCAGCGCGCCCTCCTCGTCGATCGCCGAGGCGCCGATGATGGCGTAATCGACCTTGAACTGGCCGATCAGGCTGATCGCCGTCGAGCCGATCACGGCGCCGTCGGCGCGGCGCACCGCGCCGCCGGCCACGATCACCTCGATGCGCGGATGCCGATAGAGCAGCATCGCGACATTGAGGTTGTTGGTGATGACCAACAGGTCCTCATGCGAGGTCAGCGCGCTGGCGACCTCTTCGGTTGTGGTGCCGATGTTGATGAAGAGCGAGCAACCATTGGGAATCAATCCCGCCGCCGCCGCGCCGATGGCTTTCTTCTCGTCGGCCGCAACAAACCGGCGTGCTTCATAGGCGAGGTTCTCGACGCCCGATGCAATGATGGCGCCGCCGTGAATGCGCGTCAGCGATCGGTGATCGCACAGATCGTTCAGATCCTTGCGGATGGTCTGCGCCGAGACTTCGAACCGCCGGGCGAGATCCTCCACCATCACCCGGCCAAAGGCGCGGGCGATATTGAGGATTTCAGTTTGGCGGTGAGTCAGGCCAGTCACAGGGCACCTCGGGCAAACACGCCCCATGGTGCGGCCGTTCCGGCATCCGGTCAACGAGGCAGATCGGCCTGGTTGCTGACCGCGGCCGAACATCGGGTTACGGTTAAAAGTGGTCGCGCCGGCTACGCGGCCAATGTCAGACCGCCGTTTGCGAGGCGGATCGCCGCGCGCTCGGCCTCGCCCGCGTTGCGAAACAGTTGACCTTCCATCGCATTGAAGCGGTGGGAGGCTGCAAAGAAGCGATAACCTTCAGGATTGCGCACGACGATGCCCGCCGGCTGCGAGATGACTTCGATGATATAAGTGTCCGACATTTTCTTGAGCGCCCTTTATTCCTCAGTGCGGGCCAACAACGGAGCAGGCGCTCGAAGGTTCCGAGTGCGGGAGCGCGCCTGATAACAGGCTCCGCGAAGCAATCCAGAAGCCGTCATTCCGGGGCGATGCGAAGCATCGAACCCAGAATCTCGAGATTCCGGGTCTGGTGCTAACGCACCATCCCGGAATGACGGGACCTCTTACACCGAAATCGGCGCGCCATCCTGTTTGATGACTTGCGGGTGGCCCTGATCGTCGATGGAGACGTAGGTGAAGTTGCCGTCGGTCACCATGATCGACTGCATCTCCTTGCGGCGCAAAACCCAGGCCTCGAGGTGGACCGTGATGGAGGTCTTGCCGACCCGGACCAGATTGGCGTGCACGGAAACCAGATCGCCGACGAATACGGGTTTGCGAAAATTCATCGCTTCGATCGCGACCGTCACGGTTCTCGACTTCGCGACTTTGGAGGCGAAGACGCCGCCGCCGATGTCCATCTGGCTCAAGAGCCAGCCGCCGAAAATATCGCCGTTCGCGTTGGTGTCGGCCGGCATCGCCAGCGTGCGGATGCAGAGATCGCCGAGCGGCTCGTTATCCAGCGCCGCCTGAACGGCTTGCGTGTCGGTCATGTCGGGTGCCCGTGGATTTGAAATCGGTTATTTGAAACTGTCCCAGCCGGCATCCGGCGTGAACCGGCCGCCGAATTTTGTCGCCAGCGCACGCAGCGCCGACACCACATTCTCGGGGCCGCGGCTTCGCGCATAATTCAGAGGGCCGCCGCGAAACGGCGCATAGCCGGTGCCGAAGATCAGGGCGCCATCGACCACGTCGGCATTGTCGACGATGCCTTCGCGCAGGCACGCGACGCAGACGTTCGACATCGGCAGGATCAGCCGGTCGATCATTTCCGCCGTCGGCTGCGCCGTCGAAGGCGAACCTGATGTCTTGTCGGCCTTGCCGTCTTTCCAGACATAGAAACCCTTGCCGCTCTTGCGGCCGAGATCGCCGGCGGCGACCTTGTCGCGCAGCCACGCCGGCGTCGGCGGCAGCAGGTCGCCGAATTTGGAGCGCAGCATGTCACCGACGGCGAGGCAGATGTCGAGGCCGACCTGGTCGGCAAGCTCGATCGGCCCCATCGGCATGCCGAATTTTTCCGCGGCGGCGTCGATCGTGACCTTATCGATCCTCTCATCCAGCATCACCATCGCCTCGAGCATGTAAGGCGTCAGCGCGCGGTTGACCAGAAAGCCCGGCGAACTCTTCACCGGCAGCGGCAGCCGGTCGATGGCGCCGACAAAGGCCAGCGCCTCCTTCAGCATCTGCGGATCCGACCCGTCGTGGCTGACGACCTCGACCAGTTGCAATCGCGACACCGGATTGAAGAAATGCAATCCCACCAGCCGCTCGGGCTTTTGCAGCGTGGACCGCAAATCCTGCAGCGGAATGCTTGAAGTATTGGTGGCGAGAATTGCACCCACTTTCATCTTCGGCTCGAGCCCGGCATAAACCTTCTGTTTCAGATCCAGCTTCTCCGGCACCGCCTCGATGATCAGGTCGGCATTGCGCACACCTTCGCCGTCGAGATCAGGAACGAGCCGATCCAGCGCGTCACGTATGTCGGTGCTTTTATGCATGATCTTGCCGAACAGATCGGCAGCACGCTTCATCGCACCGGCAATCGGCTCGGGCTTCATATCGGCGAGCGTGACCCGCATGCCCTCATTGGCGCACCAAGCCGCGATGTCACCGCCCATCGCGCCGGCGCCGATGACGTGAACATGGCTGATCTTGTTGCCGGAGCCGGCCAGCTTCTTCATCTGCTCGCGCAGGAAGAACACCCGGATCAGGTTTTGCGCCGTCGGCGTCACCATCAGATTGGCGAACGACGTCTTTTCAGCCGCCAGCATCGCAGCCTTGTCGCCGCCGTGCTTTTCCCAGAGATCGATCAACGCGTAGGGCGCGGGATAATGCACATGCGGCGCGGCTTTTTCGGCCTCGGCGCGCATCCGCGAGCCGAGAAAGCCGCGGACCGGCGTGAAATTCAGGATCGTGTTCAGAAGGCCGGGCCGGGCGCGTTTCAAGCGGCCGAACACCGCGTCCTTGACGGCATTGCGAACATGGCGCTCCTGTGTCACCGCATCGACCAGCCGGAGCGATTTTGCCTTGCGTGCGTCGATGGTCTTGCCGGTCAGCATCAGCGTCATCGCCTGCATCGGATTGACCAGCCGCGTGAAGCGCGCGGTGCCGCCGAGACCGGGATGCAGGCCGAGCATCACTTCCGGAAAACCAAATCGCGCGCCGTCGATCGCGACACGTGACTGGCAGGCCAGCGCAACTTCAAGGCCGCCGCCGAGGCAGAAGCCGTGGATCACGGCAACAGTCGGAATTTTCAGGCGCTCGAGGCGGTCGATCACCGCATGGGCACGGCCGATGGAGGTCTCGACGGCGCGGGGATCGGTCGCGCCACGGAATTCGTTGACGTCGGCGCCGGCGATAAAGCCGGATTTTTTTGCGGAGCGAATGACGACACCCGCAGGACGCTGGCTTTCCAGCGCCGCCAGCACCAGATCCAGCTCTTCGATGACATCGGCGGATAGCGTGTTGGCGCTGGCGCCAGCGCGATCGAACAACAGCCAGGCAATGCCGTCGCCGTCATGCGTCAGCTTGAAATTGCGATAGGGCCCGCTCTCGTCGACCTTGGGCCCGAGTTCGAGTACCCGATCCCTCAGAACGTCCATGATTCGGCTGTCCATGACGTTCCCTATACCGTTTCGATCAGCATGGCACCGCCCTGCCCGCCGCCGATACATTCGGTGGCGATGCCGCGCCTGGTGCCGAGCCGCTTCATCGCATTGACGAGATGCAGCACGATGCGATTGCCGCTGCAGCCGACGGGATGACCGAGGCTGATCGCGCCGCCGTCGACGTTCAGTCTGGCATGATCGATCTGCCCGGCGGCGGCGTCCAGACCCAGAATCT
>JAQGKC010000372.1 GCA_028290305.1 Bradyrhizobium sp. | reverse complement strand
GACCCGCGGGTAAGACGGTCTCTTGCTGGTCTGTCTCTTGAAGCGTTGGTTTCAGAGAATTGGACGCGCCTAGACGCATGCAGTAGACTTTTGTCTGGAACATCATTTGTGAAATGAAATCACAATGTCCCGGTTGGATGTAAATCGCTCCGGCGAGATGGAAGTCTTTGCGCGGGTCTTCGAACTCGGGGGTTTTCGGCTGCGGCGCGCGCTTCGCATGACGCCCTCGGCGATCAGCAAGCTTGTCGGCCGTCTTGAGACCACGGCTGGTCAATCGCTCAACGAGGACTCTGCAGTTCACACCGGAAGGTCGATTGTTTTACGAACGGAGCCTGCGACTGCTTGCCGACATGGACGAGGTCGAGCGGTCCGTTGCAGAAGCTGAGGTCCCGAAAGGAAAGACCAGGGTGAGCGCCAACGTTTCGGTCGGGCGACAGTTGCTGCTGCCGATCGTCCCCGCTTTCCTGAAGGCCTATCCGAAACTCTCTTTGGAGATATCCCTGACGGATCAGGTGATCGACCTGCTGGAACAGCGGACCGATGTTGCGCTGCGCAGCGGTCCGCTCAAAAGCTCCCAGCTCATCGCGCGCAACCTTGGCGCTGCGCGGATGATAATCGTCGGCTCAGCTATTTCGCTCGATACGGCATTCCGAAAATGCCGGACGAGCTGACGCAGCATATTCGTCTTGGCTTTAGCTACGCCCGAGTGGCAAAGGGCTGGCCATTGATAGACAAAGGCGTGCTGAGAACAATACCGCCCTCCGGCAATATTCAGGTGAGCGATGGCGCGTTGCGGACGCTTGCCATGAGCGGTGTCGGACTTATTCGATTGGCCTTTTTTATAGTTAGTGACGATATTGTCGCAAATCGGCTTGTCCCTGTTCTTGAGAAGTTCAACCCCGGCGACATCGACGAACTCCACGCTGTCTATCTTGGGCAGGGTGGGCTCCTGCCGATCCGGATTCGCGTCTTCCTGGGGTTTCTGGCCCAGCAGATCAAAATCGGCGAAGCTCGGTCTTCCAGGGACAGGTAACAAGCGTTTCGCTACCATGGTCGGTCACGTTTCTCCCCGACCGGGGTGACGGTGATCTGCACGTCGCCGACGCCTGGCAGAGGAAGTCCTCGACCGATGCCTGGATCATTGCTGTGACACAACGCGTCATAGGGGTTGCGGTGTGTACTCGGCGAAGACGTGATCGGCTGTGATTTCGTATCTGCTTCGCTTTCAGGCAGGAAACTTGTCTCCGAACATGGGCAGGCCATTGGCGGACGACTCCTTTTTCGCTTCGTCCTTGATCCGTCGCCCAAGGCGGGATAGCGCGGGATTCGTGAGGTGTCTTGACGATACGACCCTTGCAATTCCGGATCGGCGCGGAAACCGCCGCGTCAATACCTTCCAGAGCCTGCTGCAAAATCCAGGCGTTGGGTTGATCCCTTTTGTTCCTGGTCAATGGAAAACGCTTCGCGTTACCGGCCGGGCAATTGTCGTTCGCGACAAGAATATTAGGAGCGCGATGGCAAGCATGGCCAAATACCCGATCTCGCGATGATCGTGAAAATTGAAAAGGCATTTTTTTCACTGCGACAAGTGCATCATGCGCTCGAAGCCTTGGAATTCACGCTTGTGATGGCAAAGCCAAGCAGGGTAAGAAGCTGTGTCCAGCCAAACGCTTGTCCACTTCCGCAATGCCATATGGGTAAGGCGGGTCCATCCTGCCTATCTACACCCCACCCATCGCATTCACAGAAATCAACCAGCACTCTATCTGGTCCTCATAGCAACCGAAGCTGTATGCCATTAGGCGCTTAGGTCCCAGGCGCCGTTGCCGTCGAGACGTTTCCGGTGCATGTCGAGGAGTCGGCGCATCCCGCAAAAATGACCTCAGCGCGGGACCGCGCTGAGGTCAGTTGACGAAAGCAAAACTAACCAGACGCGAGGCGCTCGTGCCCAGCAACAGCCGCGCACCCCATTGTTCGGAACTGAGGCTGCAAGCGCTAGAACTTTCCGACCGAATCCATCACCGACAACAGCTCGGCGATGCTCTGCTTGCATTTGGTGGGGTCGGGTGCCGTCGCGCGCAGGGCCTCCAACGCACGATCGATCGCCTTGTCGACGATGTGCCAGTCGGCGGCTGAGCGCGGCTTCAGCGCGGCTTCGGCATCGTCCCACTGAGTCTCGAGATCCTTGATGCGGTTCTTGGCCATGACCAGATCGCCCTTGTCGATCAGAGCGGAAACGTCCGCGACGATGGTGCGGAATGGCGTGAGGTCGCCGAGTTTCGAAGACATCGCGGCTTTGGCGAGCGGTACGAACAAGGCCCGCTCACTCGCGTGCCTGTGTGGCTCGCCGGCGGCCAGTGTCAGCAGGCCGACCGCCGCGGCCAGGATCTGTCTCTTCATGCGCACTCTCCTCAAGGTTTGCCCGCGATGTTCGCCCGGACGTGTAGTGGAAGCTGAAATCCAGACTTATTGCGCCGGATCGGGCTCTTCAGCGCGGTCGCCTTCGAAGGTCACCCAGGCCACAAGCGCGATGATGACGGTCAGGAACGCGAGACTGGTTTGGACCGTGCCGAGACCCACCCCGCCATAGTTGCGGGACTGCGATAAGAGGTCGCCGACGAACCAGATCGCGAAAGTTGCGGCGAGCGCGCAGGCGAACACGACGGTGCTGACGTAGAGGCTGATCTCAAGCTTGTCGGTCAAGAGATCGGTGATCTGGGTGCCGACGATGCTGACCAGCACCACCGTCAGCCAGTAGATCCAAGGGACGTAGCGGCGCGCGCGCAGCTGCAAGATCAGCGCGGCGACCAGCAGGCAGGCCATGCACGCCGCGGTCAGGCTTGCTCCGAGGCCGGCCTGTACGGCGATAGTCGGCGCCGGTTTCGCCGACCGTCGTCGAGTGGAGTTTGATGGTCCAGAAGATCAGCGTGACCTCCGGCACCTTATTGAACGGCGATAGGCGCAGTTCCCAGGTCGTTGACACGTGTATCTCCCGAAAGAACGGCCGCTAGACGATGCCGGATTATGGCCACGACGACTTAGGCACCGCTTAGGACGAGCTCCTTTTGGCGGTCAAACAAGCAGTCCGGCAGAATGCATCCTGACGCAGCCCTAACCCGCATTTCTCACGCTATTTCATCGAATGCTGCGGCGGTTTGACGTCAACGGTACCGCAACCGACGGCGGTCATTTGGGCATGACTTCTCGCCCGCTGTGGCGGGTTGGTCAGCGTGTCTGATGGT
>JAQGKC010000353.1 GCA_028290305.1 Bradyrhizobium sp. | reverse complement strand
TGGAAGTCGATTGCAATCTCTGTAAGACCCGCGGCAGCAACCCGCTTGACGCCATTCGCCGGCCTCGCGATGCGCCGGTCTGGAAGCTTGGAGGGTCGTTCCGATACCGATCCTGCGGAACGTGCCGGTATAAGCCACCGGTGCATATGACCAAGTTGACCGAGACGAGTGAGAATGGGCCCTATCAGGGGGTTCATCCCGACGATGACCGATAAATCCACTCCCACGAATTGACTTACTTCTTATGTGAAACACACAAGCCTATGATCATTGAGGCAAGGCCGACAAAAAATGCTACGCCCACCGTTATGTGATGCCCGCTCATGGGCGCCTCTTTTGGGACCGAGAACCAAAAAATGGCACATGTTGCAAACAGCAAAATGAAGTAAAGCCAGAAGCCCAAACCAACGGCTCTCGCTGCTGCGAATTCGACGCCGATATTTTGAGTGAGTGAGAAGCCGAGACGCTTTTCTAGGCTTCCCGCCGTCTTTACCGCGACGCCCAACCACGTTTGGTGGGCGAGGTCGATAAAGTATAGTGTGGCGATTAGGACAACTAGCATTACCAATATCGATGACTTGGCGGAAAAGTCGGTGGCGCCGCTGAATAGGAATGTCGCAGCACCTACGACGGCGGTCACGAAGCCAAACCCCGTCTTGCGCAAATCAACAAGTATTTTGTCGCAACGATCGATGGTGGCGCGGCATTCCTTCCATTCGTCAACCGGGCTTCCGATTGTGCCGACAAAGCCGACAGCGCCAATCAATTCCGAACTTGATTTGAGCGCGGCTGCTGAATTAGCTGTCGCTTGTGCAGCTTTTGCCTGAAGGGCCTGAACGTCGGGAGACGCCTTGCGTACTTCAACTTCCAATTCAGCGAAGGCCACTTCTGCAGCGTCGAGAGCGATCTTCGCATCAGAAAGCTGGTTTAAAAGATCAGTTTGTTTTTGTTGTGCGATGGACATAGCGCTAGCTAAGGCTGCTCCCGCGTCCTTCGTCGCTCTAAGGACTGTTGCCGGATCGATGACAGTTGTCATGAGAGAACCCCAGCGCTGTTGCGGCAACCTAAGCTAGAACAGATCGGCCTTCGGCGAAACGAAAATCCGGCGTTTGGGCAGCTATAGGTGATTGAAATCGCCTAAAAGCGAGTACGTCTGGCTTCCGGATCGAGAGGTTGGTATCTCGCTGTACTGTGTCGGATTATAAAGAAAACACAAGAAAGTATGAATTAGAGTTCGTGCTTGATGCATCAGCCTTGATAGTTTGCAGACTCTGGCGCCCCAGAGTAGCGGGCCTATTGCTCGGTTGCACGATTTCAAGATGCTAGCCCCGGAGCACCGGCTTACGACTGACCATCAAGCCTCACGACACTGCCGCTATCAAAGCCGCAGCTATTCAGAGTATTTAGCGTCACGAAATCCGCTGTTGCGTTGCTCGGAGCGGCGAGTGTATCCGCGCGGATACACTCCGGGAAATCCGTGCTCCCGCGAAGACAAACCCACCTGACGTCAGCGCAAAAAAGGCCATAGTCTGCGCCTCGCTCGACGTAACAGGAACAGCTGTGACGACGGATCATCTATCGATGCGGATGTTTGATCGTCCGGCGGTGACCATCGCAAAGCTGAGGCCTGCTTGGACCACTGACGACACGGAGATGCATCGGATGCTTAACGCCGAGCGCGACGGAATGCGCGAGATGCTGGAGCGCGTAGCCGTGCATCGCGAAACCGATCCTCATGCAGCGACCGATCCGCGCCTCGCTGAAGCCACGCGTCGTATCCGGTATCTCGCCGCTACGATGGCCGACGTGCCCGATGACCTCCTGCTCTATATCAACGCGATCAATCGGATTACCGGCGGGTTACTGTCCGCACTGATCGTGGCGCGACTATGCGGCATCCACTTTGATACCGAACCCTATACCGACGCGACGGCGTTCTGTCGCTCGCTGACCGCCATCGCCGACGAGACCGCCGTCCACGTGAGGCGCAATCGGCTCAACTGATCGCGCCGCAATTCGTAGTTTATCCTGCGGATCGACGTCAATCGACGAGTAGGAAAAAGCAATAGCCCTTAATTGCTATGTCGCGATCGATATCTAACGGGAAAGGTGGTTTCCCGTTCGGCATGAGAACCCAGTCCTTCTGCTTTAAGTGCGCGGGCAACCCGGCACCGGGCAATGTCGCCAAGCGCAAAGTTCTATCGGCCGTTCCGCGATACACGTCATAGTCAATTTTGGTAGTCATCGAATGACGATATTCAGGCAACGGATCGTTGCAGTCTCGTCCGGGGTTTAACCCTACCAATTAAGCTTTAGGCGACGGCCGATGACCGGTTCTTTTTGAGTTCGCTCTTTTTGCGGCCCGAGAATTTCTGAAATGCCAATTCGCGTCAGGTTATTCTGAGAACGACGGGATGATCCATCACAGTCGGCGTGACATCGTTAATCAAGTCCGATACGGCTGCCTCGAAAAGGTCCGAAGATCATTCGCGCCAGACCACGGGAAAAGCTTTGGAACCGTTGTTTCGAGCCGCCTCTAAAACCTAGCCCCATCAAGGATCCGCGTGTGCTGACCTTAACATTGACCTGCTGCTGCTGCGCAATGGGCACGTGGGTGCTATCGTCATGGGAAAAAGGCCGTGCCCAAGATCGAACTCGAACGAAGTCACGAATACTCATGAAACGCGACCTCTCCGCGGAACTCTCGATACGATTTCCGCCGAGCAAGTACTTAGGCGGCGATAGCTAACTCCAACTGCGCGCTTGTTGTCTGCGGCGAGCCCTTAAAGTAGGACTCCAACTCCGCCAATGCGCGATACTCCCAATCTTTAGCCTGCCCCAGCAAGGACCAGCTTTGGCCAGGTCGGAAGGCGGCGGTTTGTCGATATAGCGAAGCGATCGTGCGAAATCGGCGAACGTTCTCTAGGACTGCTTCCCTACTCATGGCCTGCGCTCCCCTTCATCCGGCTGGTTGACGGGATTGTGCGCAAAAACGATTTTTGATTCGTTACTGGTATCTGCGCTATGGGTTGAATGGTTTGCGAAGGGTTGCCGATCTTCGGACCCAAATTGCGCGGGTAATTGCGGGCGGCCCCAGTTCAATCGGCTGTCCATATTGCGAGATGGCAACAACACAGGGTTACACGGTTTGATACCCGCATGGCGATTGCACGATCTACGCCGAACCTGCGCGACCCAAATGGCTGAAATTGGCATCGCTCCGCACATCGTCGAGGCATGTTTGAATCACGTTTCGGGTGCAAAAGCATCAGTGGCGGGAGTATACAACCGAGCTGTCTACTCGGCGGAGAAGAAGGCCGCACTTGAAAGGTGGGCCGCGCACGTCCAAGGACTCGTCTCTGGTCGAGCGGTCATTGTACTGCCATTAAGGAGCACGGCATGAGATGCCGCGATTTCTCAAAAACTTAGATCCGTTGCCCGCATTCTCCCCCGCTATGTCCGAGGGTATTACGCGTGTCCTGACACTGGTCCGTCCCAAAAAGCAGGACCACGATGCCTGTCGCCGTGACGCAATGGACGCCATTCGAATGATCGGCGGACTTGAGGATTTGATCCCACCCAGCGTTCTGAAGCAGCGGCTGTTCAAGGCTGACACCCAGTTGAATGCAGCACGCGCGGCAATCGTTAAATTGCCAATGGGCGTGCAGATACAATGGAACGCAGCCACCCTTCTCGGTGAGATGGCTCGCTTTAGTCAGACGTGTAAAGATACGGCCGACGGTTTATCGGTAAAAACATTGAGCGGCGGCAGCCTCAAAAACCATGTTGCCGCGATCCAGAAACAATTTGCTGCTGGACAAGCATTTGACCTATTGACCGATTGGGGACATCGCCGGCCCACTCTTACGAGAAACGGCGAGTACCATCGCCTCACGAAATTGTTGATCGAAATCGCGACAGGGCACGCTCCTGTCGGAGATGTCGAACGTGCATGCGCGCGTATTATGCACAGCATATAAAAGTGGACGCTTCGGCCGCCACCGCGGTGCCGGTGCGACAGCGCAAAGTGACCCCTTACGTAGAGATTGCTTGCCAAGATAACTGGCGAGCCCGACACAGCAACAATCCATATTAACTTTGGTTAGTGCGCGATCATAATGACCGCGTAACAGCGCAACAATGGCACCTGTTGCGCGGCCTCCTTTCTTGCTGCCGGTCGTTGTTCAGTTGGTAACGAGGAGCCACTGAATGTCACCGGACGATACTGCCCACGACCCACCCGACGAGTTCGTGCCCGATCCTACCGTGTGTCGGGAATTCAACGTCACGTCCATGACGCTGTGGCGCTGGGATCGTGACGAAACGCTCGAATTTCCGCCACCGGTTCGGATTCGCCACCGCAATTTTCGCAGTAGGCGGCAGCTCGAATTATTCAAGCAAACGCTGATCAGAAACGCCATGGACGCTCGCGATGCGCGCTGTGGCAAAGCCAAAGCATGAGGCCGCCAATGGGAACCGAGACCAACATTGACACTTCCGTCGCCGGAGCTCGTTACGGCGATCTCTATACCAAATACGCAGATAGCACCGGACGCCGCATCGCTTGCCGGTGTCACTGCACAAAGTTGGTATTCGTCAGCATCGAAGACCTGAAATCAGGTGTCGTAACTAGTTGCGGATGTTCCAGACCGTCATTCGAACACCGATTGCAGTTGCGCGAGATGGCGATAATTCGCCGGCGGACAATCGAATTCAACATCGCGAAAGCACGATGAAGGACAAGTTAGCGGAATAGGCCGCTGGCGCAATTGCATTGGTTAGAGACGTCACTGAAGGCTCGCGACCGTAAGATGGTCTAACCATCCGAACAACGCGCAAGGGAAACGGCCTAGCAGGGGGTGAAACCCGAAGGGCCGCCGCGGGGATGAGCCGCGCCGGACGTTAGACCATAGAGAGCAACTCATAAGCACTCTAACGCCCAAGGTGACCGCACCCGACAATCTGATCGGGCAGTGTCATTCGCAGCATCGCAAGGTGCGCCAGACAGCCAATAGGCAAAAACAAATGAGAACTAAACATCTAACCAGGCCGCCGGCGGATCTCCGCTTGCGGAAACGATAACCCGCGCGCTGTCGATCGATGTCGCGCGGGACAATGCCAACATCAACCCCTCAAACGAAAGAGATCAATATGATCACTAACATGAGCCAGATCGGCGATGTCCTCTTTTTCGAAATAATGAGCGAATCCGCTGTCAACGATATTGCGCCAATGACGAAGGCGTTCCTGCTGCAGCAGACACTCGATGCCAATTCGAACCTTGCAGTTCGACGTTATAAAAATGCATCGATCGCGGCTCGGAACGAGCACGATGACGATGGTGATGAAGACGGTGACTTCGTCGCGCGACATGACGCCGTGCTGGCAGGCATAACGGATTATCTCAACGCGATTTCTATGGTGGAGGCATGACCATGGATGCACTCGATTTTGGACGACGCAAAAACGTGATCCTATCGATGTTCCCCGCCACCGAGGACGAGCACGCGGTCGAAATGATGGCGTTCAAATATAATACTGACGAGGACCGGCGCCGATTCAACCAT
>JAQGKC010000349.1 GCA_028290305.1 Bradyrhizobium sp. | reverse complement strand
ATAATTCGATTCCCACGCTGATGCGGCGCGGCGTGGTTTTCATGTCCTGCCACAATGCGATCGGGAACAGGCCGCGCCCTTGTCAAGGCCGACGTCAATCCTGACAAGCTCTCGCATGCGGACCTCGCCGCCGAATTGACCAACCATCTGGTGGATGGCGTCGTTCTAATTCCCCGGTGCCGTCGGCACGCTGCCTGAGTTGCAGCAAGTCGGCTTTCACTACGCCAAGTAATAGGGAGCGCTGTCATGAGACCTTTTCTACGTCGCATTCTGTTCGGATCATGCGCCCTGGCTCTGCTCGCGACGCCAGTGCTCGCGCAAACCGGCACGGCAGTTAAGAAGCCCTCCGACGCCAAAGTTCAGGAAAGCGTCTTCCCGCCTTGGCAGGACGGGCCAACAACGACGCCATCGGTCGCGGATTAGGTTTCACCGTGCCGAAGGTCGATGATCTTGCCGATTTCCACGGCGATCCCGTTGCGTCCAAGCTCGTGCTCTTTGTTGGCGGAAACTATTTCTTCGCGATGACGCCACTGGTGAGGGCATTTGAGGCGGATCATCCTGAGTACAAGCGGCACATCTACTGGGAAACGCTTCCGCCTGGGCTGTTCGCCAAGCAGATCGAGGCGGGGGGACGTGTCACCTTCGGGAATATGACGTGGACCGTGAAGCCGGATGCGTATTTTTCCGGCCTTATAAAGGTGAACTGGTTGATCGACCAAGATCAGCTGGTCGGACCCGATACTCCCTATGTGACCAACGACCTCACGATCATGGTGCCCAAAAACAATCCGGCGCACCTCAAGAACCTCTCCGATCTCGGCAAACTCGGCATACGTCTGGCCATGCCGAACCCCGAATTCGAAGGCACCGCTCGACGGATCAAAATCGCGCTGGCCGGGACCGGCGGCGATGCCTTGGAGAAGATAGTTTATGACGCGAAGGTCAAGAACGGCACAGCTATCCTGACGCAGATACATCACCGGCAGACCCCAATATGATCATGCAGGGGCGCGTCGAGGCCGGAGTAACCTGGCAGTCCGAAGCCGAGTTTCAGGAACAGAACGGCCATCCGGCCATGTTGCGATCCCGCCGCTGATAATGCGACCGCGATCTATGCCGCCGCGGCAGTGAAGGGCGCTCCGCATCCGGATGCAGCCAAGGCCTGGCTCGACTTCATCCATTCGCCTGAGGCGCTACGAATCTTCGTAGCAGTATGGCTTCATACCCTATACCGCCAGTTGAAACCGTTTACGACGGGAAGAATCGTCATGTCCACGCTTACTTTTGACAGCACGGCGGCAACCACAATGAAGCCGCTCAACGCAGCAATGCAGATACCCTGCGCGTGGCCGCGCTCGGCTCAAGACTTTGCGCAGACTTAGGGCGACGTCGCGCTTCACAGTGCTTTGACACAAAAGTTGGCCTCGGCGCTACAGGACAATCCTGGTGCTAAGGCGCATCTAAGTCGGCCATGGCCAAGCTCTGGCGTTGCTTGGGGTAACTCGATTCGGGGAGAACCACATGTCCATGACCGGGGAATTGCGCGTATCGCCGATGCTGAACAAGGTTCCGGAGGTTACGCTCATCTTCTGGACTATCAAAATCCTCTCGACCACCGTCGGCGAGACCGGCGCCGACTATCTCGCGGTGCATGTCGGTTTCGGGGCAAACGTGACCATGGCGTGCATGGCCGGCCTCCTGATCGGTACGCTGATCCTGCAGCTGCGCACCCGCTGCTGCGTTCCGTGGATCTATTGGCTCACGGCGGTCCTGGTCAGCATTGTTGGAACCCAGATCACCGACTTCATGAGCGACAAGCTCGAGATCAGCCTTTACGTGAGCACGGCGGCGTTCGCCTGTGCGCTCGCTGCAACCTTCGCGATCTGGTACGGCGTCGAGCGCACGCTCTCGATCCGCACCATCGTGACTACCCGCCGCGAGCTGTTTTACTGGGCCGCCATTCTCTTCACCTTTGCGCTCGGCACCGCAACGGGAGACCTCGCTACTGAGGCGCTCGGGCTCGGTTTCCAACTCGGCGTTCTCGCGTTCGGCGTTCTGATCGCGTTCATCGCTGTTTTCTACTCGCTCGGTGTCAACCCGGTCCTCACCTTCTGGCTTGCTTATATTCTGACGCGGCCGCTGGGCGCTTCGCTCGGCGACCTGCTGTCGCAATCGCGCCATTACGGCGGCATTGGCCTCGGCACGACGCACACCAGCCTCGCATTCCTGACCGCTATCGTCGCGCTGGTCGCTTGGGTGACCTTCGAAGGTGACCGCAGCGGAAGCACCGATCCGGCAGAGTGATTTTTCGAAGAATCTCGAGCTTCCACCCGGATGCCCGTGTAGATCCCTTTGCGGGCGAACCATCAGGAGAATGTTCATGAAGAAAGTTCTTCTGGCAGCGGCAGTCGGCCTGCTGACGTGGGCCATCGGCGAGTCGATGCACGCAGGCGGGCTCGCCTCATTCGTGCCGCGCACCGAAGCTGGGATATCCTCGAAGCTTGGCGACCTCTCGCCATTCCGGACGATCGTCATCGATGTCTCCGCTTTGATCGACAAGGGTGACCTGATCGGCTCCGAGAACCGGATCAAGGACCTCGAGACACAATGGGACGACGCGGAAGCGGCGCTGAAGCAGCGCGCCGCTGCCGATTGGCGCACTCTCGACAACGCGGTTGATCGCGCGCTGGAAGCGTTGCGTGCAGCGACGCCTGATCCCGCCAAGTGCAAGCAGACGATCGCTGATCTGCTGTCCGTTATGGACTCCGAATCCTGACGCGGGCTGCGAGATCGGAACCCCTCAGCGACAGCAATTAAACGCTTCATGGATCTGCGCCATGCGAGCAACGATGCAGTCTCCAGAGAGCGGCAGCGTCCCGCTTGCCAGTCGCAGATGTTGCCGAAATGCACAATCTGCCAAGCGACGTTCTCGTTTTCCCTGCGTTGTCAATGCGCGAGGGGGTTCCGCTTTACATTGGTCAAACTTGAGTCGTGTAAACGTTTGCGAGAGGCACAATGCAGAACAAAGACGAGATACCAAGCAAAGTCCCCGAGGTGACGCTCGGCTTCTGGGTGATCAAGATCCTTGCCACGACGCTCGGTGAAACAGGCGGAGATACGGTGACGATGACCTGGTTGCACGCCGACCAAAATGCTCACAATGGGGGCTATTTGATTGGCACCGGTATATTTCTCGCCGTGTTCGTTGCGGCCGTGATCGCCCAAATTTCGATAAGAAGGTTTAACTCCTGGGTCTACTGGGCTGCCATCGTCGCTTCTACGACGGTGGGCACGGCCATGGCCGATTTTTTCGATCGCTCGTTGGGCATCGGCTACACGGGAGGCTCGTCGATCTTGCTGGTGTGCGTCTTGTGCTCGCTCGCGGCTTGGTACTTCACTCTCGGCTCGATAAATGTCCAGACGGTCGCAACGCCGAAGGTGGAAACCTTCTATTGGGTGACGATCACGTTTTCGCAGACCCTAGGGACCGCGCTTGGAGATTGGACCGCGGACAGCACCGGACTGGGATATGACGGAGGCGCGCTCGTGTTCTGTGCAGGCCTCGTCCTGCTGGCAGCTTTGTACCATTGGACTACAATCTCGCGCGTGTTCCTGTTCTGGGCGGCTTTCATATTGACGCGGCCGCTCGGTGCGACGGTCGGGGACTTTCTGGACAAGCCGACGAGCCATGGCGGCCTGGCGCTGAGTCGTCCTTTGGCGTCCGGGGTGATCCTCGCCGTAATCGTTGTGCTTGTTCTGGTCTTGCCGCAGAGGCCGGGACGGCATCCCGGATCCGGCGTAGCAGCGGAGGTGCAGTGATTCTCACATGAGGTCCTCCCATTCTGCCGAAGACGTTCGCACTCGACACCCAAATCGTTTGTCATGTAGTTCGATGCGCGTCCTCTTGAACTGGTTGGGGGGCTCCGGTGCTGGCCGTGCTGGCACCGCCGGCGATCGCGTGTCCTCCCTTCGTGCCCCGATAGCGCTCCACAACTTCCTCGAAAGTGAGGGCCCGACAGAGGTGTGAAGTTGGTGGCGAATTTGCGCAACT
>JAQGKC010000337.1 GCA_028290305.1 Bradyrhizobium sp. | reverse complement strand
TTCCCATGGTCCTCATATCCTTCTTTTTGCGGCAGGTTGGCTGGGCCCTGACGGCGCACCAATCCAAACCCCCAAACGATCAAATGCTCGCGATATTGCGACGGTGAGCCTCATATAGGAGGGGGGGTGGGGCCTGCAAGGACCGGGGCGCAACCTTGGCCCATGAAAACCTCAACCTTTGGAAGATAGTGTCCGTTAACGGGGCCACCCGGCCAAGGCTCACCCGCCCAGCCTCGTCAACCGCACAGCTTCATCCGCCGACCGGCTGCGAATGCCGGCGCGACCACGGGGGCGGCAAGGGTTGAGGGAGGGAAACCGCACCATGGCCTGTTGCCGAAGCGGCAAAACGGCTAAAAGCGGGGAGACGGGAAGCTTGGCTGCCCAGCACCGGCCGCGCGGCCGACCATTGAACGGCCTCAATGCGAACTCAGTAGATTTTCATGAAGCATATTCGACTGTTCTCCGCTCTTGCCCTGCTTATTGCCGCCACGTGTCCGGCTTTTGCCGCGGATGCGATTTTTCCCCCGGGCACCCGGGTTGGAATGACGCCGCTGGTGGGCCTGGTTGCCGCAAAAAACTTCGTCGGATTCGAAACCGACGACCACGGCGTCAAGGTGTTGGTGGCCGAGCTCCCGGCCGAGGCCTATGGCGAAGTCATGAACGCCTTCAAAGCCAATCCGGCCGGCACCAATGGCATAAAGCCTGAGACGATCGAGACCGCCGCCGGCACCGCCTACTACACCGCGGAAAACGCCAGGGATGGGTCGGGCGCCGTGCGGCGCTATTCGATGATTATGCCGGGCGGGACATTCTCCGGTTATATCGCCGTGCAGGTTCCCGAGAATGCCAGCAAAATCTATACCGACGAGGCCGTGCGGCAGATGTTTGCGTCGGCGACAATCCGCAAGGAGGTTCCGGTCGAGGAGCAGCTTGCGCTGATGCCGTTCAAGATCAGCCAGCTTGCCGATTTCAAGAATGTCCGCACCCTGGCAGTCGGCGCTGCCATCATTCTCGCCGATGGCGATGAAACCACCGGCTTTGAGGCAGCCCCCTTCATGGTGATGGGCATTATCGGATCCGGGCCGGCGCAGCCGGGAGATCGCGACCGGTTTGCCCAGGAGACTGCAACTGCGATTCCCGGGGTACGCAACGCCCGGATTACGATGTCCGAGCCGGTCCGCATCGACGGCGTGCCCGGGTACGAAACGCGCATCGATGCGACCAGCGGCAAGGACAATACCGCCGTCACCGTCGTACAATGGTTACGATTCGGTGGCCCGACCGTGTTGCGCATTATTGGAAGCGCCCCGCGCGACCAATGGTCGAAAGCATTTCCACGCTTCCGCGCCGTGCGCGACGGCATTCAGCAGCGCGGATAACCCCATTTCCCGGTCAGTCGTTACGCCTCACATAGATGTCCACGCCCATTACCGTTTCTGACAGGCGATAACCCTTCAGGAGCTCGACAAGCTCGGGGCTGGCGCGCATCCAGCTTCCCCAGTCGTCGGTGAGGTTATCCACCAGCACGACCGTCGGCCGATACATGCGGAAATCCGCAATCAGCCATTCGCGCTCGCGCGCGGTGTAGCCATCCAGCATCGCCAGCGTCTGCTGATCCGGCGATCCGGTTTCCCGCAAGTAGCGATCATAGCCGGCCACCAGCAATCCCTGCTGCCGTGACGCCCAGACGCCGCCGACCGCCCGCGTCAGCGGATGACCGATGCCGGCATTCCCCGAGATCGCCAGGATGGTCGGATGCTGGCCGAGCCGCGCCACCGCCGCCTGCAGCGGCCGCGCATCGAGCGCGTGGTTGAACCAGACCATCGACAGCACGAACAGCCCCGCGAGCACCGATGCCGCGCCGGCGAGCCGTGCACGACCAAGGGCAGCGCGATCATCGCCCGGCGTCATGGCGCAGCCGAAGGCCAGCAGCGCGAAGACCATCATCGGATAGGAATGATACGGCCAGCCCTTGCGCTGCAGGAAATAAACCAGACCGAACCCAATCGACGCGGCGATCAACAGAAGGTGCGCGGAATCAAACGCCTTGCCGCGGACCAGCAGCATTGTCCCGATCAGGGCGATGCCCCACAGGGGCACCACGGGCTTTTCGAGCATCCAAGCGAGCGGAATGCCGATCGTATAGACGTCGCGGACCAGCGGCGCGATCACCGTGAAATATTCGGGAAAGAACAGAACGATGCAGAGGCCATAGCAGCCGATGATGGCGGCCGCGATGAAATTCTCCGGCACGAAAAATATTCGCCACGATTTCAGGTGCAAAGCGGCAACCCCGAGACAGCACAACACGGCGATGGCGAAATGGGGTTTGAACGACAGCGCCAGACCCAGTCCGAGCCCCGCAACCGCAATCGCCCACGTCGGCGGCGCCTCGCGCTTCATCCGCAGGGCGAGAACGGCGAGCGCGGGCAGCAGCTCGATGACGGCGATGTGTTCACGCTGGCCGAAGACCTGAACCGGCAAGATGGCCAGGACCGCGACCGCAAGCACCGCGAATGGCCCTCGCTGGTTTGCCGCAAGCGCCGACGAGTTTCTCAGGACGCGCGCGGTTATCGCGAGCGAGACCGCGATGGCGGCAAAAAGCAGGCCATCAACGACGATCTCCGCGGAGATACCGAGCGATCGCGCGATGAGAATCCCGGGAATATAGACCAGTACCGCCATCGGCGGATTGGTCTCGAGGATCTCCGAATAGAGACGCTGTCCGTCCAGCCAGCGCTCTCCGGCGATCAGCAGCCAGCTCACATCGGTGTTGGCGGCCACGACATGGCGCATCGCCATCGCAGCGATGAACAAGGCGACGATCGCGAGCCAGGGCAGCAGCGATGTTCGCCAGACCCCGCGTGCGGCGTGCCCATAGGTAGGGCCAGAACCGGCATCGATATTCATCGTCATGGCGGGCGCCCGGCAAGGTTTCCCCGGACGCTAGGAGATCGGCGTTAACAGGCTGTTTCCTCAACCCCGACCAGCGGCGCGGCGTTTGACTCGTCGCAGCGGCGCGACCAGATTTGACGGCAGGGACGATCTGATCCTGATCGATGTGTCGTTGCAGGAGGCCGGCGATGATGAGCAGTCCGAAAATCGTTGAAGGACCGGCCGCCGACGCGGCCGGGCGGATCGCGATTGACAGCACATCGGTGCTTGTCGTCATCGATGTCCAGAATAGCTTCCTTCCCGGAGGCAGCCTTGCCGTCAAGGACGGTCAGGAGGTGGTTCCGGTGATCAATCGGCTGGGCAAGAGCTTTGCCAATGTGGTGATGACGCAGGACTGGCACACCCCCGGCCATATCTCATTCGCATCCACCCACGCCGGCAAAAAACCTTTCGAGACCATCGATCTGAAATACGGCAAGCAGGTGCTGTGGCCCGATCACTGCGTGCAGGACACGGAGGGCGCGGCGCTATCGAAGGACCTTTCGATCCCGCAAGCCGGCCTCATCATCCGAAAGGGATTCCACCAGGACATCGACAGCTATTCGGCTTTCACCGAGGCCGATGGCGAAACGACAACGGGGCTCGCCGCCTATCTCAAGGCCCGCAAGCTGCAGCGTCTGTTCGTAGCCGGATTAGCCACGGATTTTTGCGTGGCATGGACAGCGCTCGATGCGCGCAAGGCCGGCTTCGAAACCTATGTGGTCGAAGACGCCTGCCGCGGGATCGACGCGCAAGGCTCGTTGGCCAAAGCCTGGACCGACATGGCAAAAGCCGGCGTCAACCGCATCCAGACGGGCAATATCACGATTTAGGGCATGATCCCGAAAAGCATGCCCTCGGGCAGCGACCCGTGGGCGGATACCGCTTTTCGGAATAGATCATGCCCAGACAATAACCGCGGCTGGCCTGATCAGCGCAGCTGAATCAGACTAGCCTGCGTCGGCAGCACTGACTTTCGCGCCACCCTTGGAGACCGCGACGAGGGCCGGCCGCAACACGCGCTCACCGATCATGTAGCCGGCCTGCACGACCTGCATTACCGTACCCGCAGGCACGGATGCGTCGGGAACCTCATACATCGCCTGCTGAAAATTCGGATCGAACTTCTCGCCCGATGGATCGAATTTCTTGACGCCGTTTTTCTCCAGCGTGTTGAGAAGCGATCGCTCGGTCAGTTCGACGCCTTCGATCAGCGCCTTCAGGCCGGGATCGGCGGCGGCTTTCGCCTCGGCCGGAACGGCATCCAGCGCGCGCTGCAAATTGTCGGCGATATCGAGAATGTCGCGGGCAAAGCCTGTGATGCCGTAAGTTCGCGCATCGGCGACTTCGCGCGTCGTGCGCTTGCGCAGGTTTTCCATCTCCGCCAGCGTGCGCAGCATCTTGTCGCGCGCTTCCGCCACCTCCTTCGTCAGCGCCTCCACCGACCCCTCCTCGGGATCGTCAGGCATGACGTAGGGCTTGGAGACCACGGGCTCGCCAGGCTGTGGCGCATTCGCCGGATCTTCGTTTGGCCGGTTCGGATCGGTCATGGATTGCCTTTTCGAAAAATCGCTCGGGATCGGTCAATGGGGGATTTGCTGGCCCGGATATCGTGCTTTGGGCGCCGAAAATCAAGCTCTCACGGGCGCAATGCGGGCGGCCTCACCCGCCCAGCATCCGGCTGACGATGCGCGCGGCATAATCCACCGTCGGAATCACCCGGGCATAGTTCAGCCGCGTTGGGCCGATCACGCCGAGAACGCCGACGATATGACCGGCGCCGTCGCTGTAGGGCGCGATGATGGTGGAGGAACCGGACAGCGAAAACAGCTTGTTTTCCGATCCGATAAAAATCCGCACGCCCTCGGCGCGTTCCGCGCGGCCCAACAGATCGATCACGCCGCGCTTGGTCTCGAGATCGTCAAACAGCAGCCTGACGCGCTCTAGGTCCTCAAGCGCGTGCAGATCTTCCAGGAGATTGGCGTGACCGCGGACGATCAACTGCCGGTCCTCGCTCTCGCCACCGGACCAGCTCGCCAGCCCGGCGGCGATGACCTTCTGCGTCAATTGATCGAGTTCGCTGCGGTTTTGCGTCAGTGCGGTTTCAAGTTCGAGGCGCGCCTCTGCCAGCGTTCGCCCTCTGATCCGCGCATTGAGAAAATTGGTGGCTTCCGTGAGGGCCGACGAGGGAACCCCGGGCGGCAGCGTCAGGACGCGGTTTTCGACCTGGCCGTCCTCACCCACCAGCACCACCAGCGCCCGCTCCGGCTCCAGCCGCACGAATTCGATGTGCTTGAGCCGCGAGTTGGATTTTGCAGTGAGCACCACCGCCGCGGCCCGGGTCAGGCCGGACAGCCGTGTCAAAGCTTCGCCAAGGGCGGCTTCAACCGATTGCGCCTTGCCGACGGATGCAAGCTGGGTCTGGATCGACTCCCGCTCCGGTTCGGTGAGATCGCCAACCTGCATCAGGGCGTCGACGAAAAAACGCAGGCCCAGTTCGGTGGGCAGCCGGCCGGCCGACGTATGCGGCGCGTAAATCAAGCCAAGCTGCTCAAGATCCGACATCACGTTGCGGACCGAGGCCGGCGACAGCGGCACCGCGATCAGGCGCGAAATGTTACGTGAACCAACGGGTTCGCCGGTCGCGAGATAACTCTCTACAATTTGACGAAAGATGTCCCGCGAGCGCTCGTTGAGCTGGGCAAGCCCGGCATTCGGCGCAATCAGGCCAATCGGATCGTGGTGGGCCACGGAATACTCCCTACAACGCTCTAATTTGTCCATCTCGGGGGCCGGTTACAAGCGGGCATTGGCCCCCAAGGGGTCGTAACGGATAGTTAAGGGCCTTGCCGCTGCCCGTTCCCCCTCCTACAAGCACCGCGAACCGTAATTTTTTGCCGAATTTTTGGAGGAATCCCATGCGGCCAAGCCGCCGTGCCCCGGATGAACTGCGCGCCGTGTCGCTGGAACGCGGCGTGGTCAAATACGCCGAGGGTTCTTGCATGGTCAAATTCGGCGACACCCATGTGCTGGTGACGGCGACTCTGGAAGAACGTCTGCCGCCATGGCTCAAGGGCCAGGGCCGGGGCTGGGTCACCGCCGAATATGGCATGCTGCCGCGGGCCACCCTGGAGCGCACCCGCCGCGAGGCTTCCGCCGGCAAACAAAACGGCCGTACCGTCGAAATCCAGCGCCTGATCGGCCGCTCGTTGCGCGCCACGCTCGATCTCCAGGCGCTGGGCGAGCGCCAGATTACCGTGGACTGCGATGTGCTGCAGGCCGATGGCGGAACCCGTACCGCCTCGATCACCGGTGCCTGGGTCGCGCTGGCCGACTGCATCGGCTGGATGAAGACCCGCAACATGGTGAAGGGCAACGTGCTGCGTGACAACGTGGCGGCGATCTCCTGCGGCATTTATGGCGGCACCCCGGTGCTCGACCTCGATTACGCCGAGGATTCCGAGGCCGATACCGACGCCAATTTTGTCATGACCGGGGATGGACGCATCATCGAGGTGCAGGGCACGGCGGAAAAGACGCCGTTCTCGCAGGACGAATTCCTGGCGCTGATGGCGCTGGCGCGCAAAGGTGTGGCGCGGTTGGTGGATTTGCAGAAAATGGCCGTGGCGTGATTCGAGATCGCGCTCAAGCTGGCGTAGACTAAAAAGCACATGCATCGCCGAATCACAGGCAAGCTCGTGATCGCGACCCACAATCCCGGTAAGCTCGCCGAGATGCGCGAACTGCTGGCGCCGCACGGCGTCGAAGCGGTATCGGCGGGCGAACTTGGGTTGGGTGAGCCTGACGAAACCGGCGACACGTTTCGCGCCAACGCCAGGATCAAGGCAGCAGCCGCCGCGCAGGCCGCGCAGCTTCCGGCGTTCGCCGACGATTCCGGGCTGGTGGTCGATGCGCTCGACGGCGCGCCCGGTATTCTCTCCGCGCGCTGGGCCGGCCCGACCAAGGATTTCAACGGCGCGATGACGCGGATCGAACGTCTGCTACAGGAGCGCGGCGCCACCACGCCGCCGCAGCGCAAAGCGCATTTCGTTTCTGCCTTATGTGTCGCATGGCCCGACGATCATCTCGAAGAAGTCGAGGCGCGCGCCGACGGCACGCTGGTGTGGCCGCCGCGCGGAACCGCGGGCTTTGGTTACGATCCGGCGTTCCTGCCCGATGGACATATGCGCACCTTCGGCGAAATGACCAGCATCGAAAAACACGGCCTGCCGCCGCTTGGGCTCGGGCTGTCGCATCGCGCCCGCGCCTTCGTCAAGCTGGCGGAGATTTGCCTTTGATCACGCTGCAAAAAGGCTTCCACTCTGGCTCCTCCCTGCAAGTAGGAGAAGGAAAACAGGCGTTCGGCGTTTACGTGCACTGGCCGTTTTGCCTGTCGAAATGCCCGTATTGCGATTTCAATAGCCATGTCCGGCATGCCCCGATCGACGAAGATCGATTTGCGCGCGCGTTCGCGCGTGAGATCGAAACCACCGCCGCGCGCACGCCGGGCCGCGAAGTATCGTCGATCTTTCTGGGCGGCGGCACGCCGTCGCTGATGCAGCCGCAAACTGTTGGCGCGGTTCTGGATGCGATCGGAAAGCACTGGCGTGTGGCGCCGGATGCCGAAGTCACGCTCGAAGCCAATCCCACCAGCGTCGAGGCCACGCGGTTTCGCGGCTATCGCGCGGCCGGCGTCAATCGGGTTTCGCTCGGCGTGCAGGCGCTGGACGATGCGTCGCTGAAAGCGCTGGGACGTTTGCATACCGCGCGCGAAGCGCTCGACGCAGTCGCGATCGCCCGCACCGCGTTCGATCGTTACTCCTTCGATCTGATTTACGCCCGCCCCGATCAGACGCCGCAAATGTGGGCGGACGAGCTGAAGCTCGCGATCTCGGAAGCGGCCGAGCATCTGTCGCTCTATCAACTGACGATCGAAGAGGGCACGCCCTTCTTCGGTCTGCACGCCGCGGGCAAACTGAAGACGCCGGACGAGGCGGTTGCGCGTGCGCTATATGACGTCACGCAAGAAGTCTGTGCCGCGCACGGACTGCCGTCGTACGAGATTTCCAATCACGCGCGGCCCGGCGCGGAATGCAAACATAATCTGGTTTACTGGCGCGGCGAGGAATATGCCGGCGTCGGTCCCGGCGCGCATGGCCGGCTCGATATCGATGGCACAAGGCATGCGATCGCCACCGAAAAGCGTCCCGAGGCGTGGCTGATGCGCGTCGAATCGACCGGTCATGGCGTCACCACCGACGATCTCCTCAACAGCGAAGAGCGCGCCGACGAATTTTTGCTGATGGGCCTGCGGCTGGTGGAAGGTATCGATCCCAGGCGCTACGCCGCCTTGTCGGGCCGCGCGCTCGATCCCCGTCGCATTGAAGTGCTGCGTGAAGAAGGCGCCATAACAGTCGATACTAGCGGGCGGCTGCGGGTCACCCAGGCCGGATTTCCTGTGCTTGACGCCGTCGTCGCCGATCTGGCCGCGTAAAACATCCAAGCGTCGTCGGTTAAAGCTATGCGCCAAAGCTTTTTGGCGAACCGGCGACCGCTACGCCACCCCCCGATCCGACCCGCATGACCGCAAGGCCCCGTTCGTTGGTGCCGTCGGCACGAAAGCGAAACAGACCGTCGATGCCGGCAAAGCCGGAGGGGTTGGTCAGCACGTCAGCCGAAAAACGTTGTGCGCCCTGCGTTCGCGCCAGCGCGGCAAGAAGCGCGACCGCGTCATAGGCCAGCGTCGCGGTTCGCACCGGGTCGGCACCGTATTTGGCGCGGTAGCGGCCTGAGAAACTCCGAAAACCCGACGGATCCGGCGCGGCATAGAGGCCGCCCTGCAATGCGGGGCTCGCGAACACGCGCGGATTGTCCCACAGACCGGTGCCGAGAAGCTGGATGTTCTTCAAATTGGCGCCGGCCGCGGTCAGCGCGTCGGCAGCCGTCACCACCGAATCGCCGTCGTCGGCGAGAAAAAGTGCGTCCGCCGTGCCCAGCGCCTGCGCCACGGTCCGGGCCGCCGTCGCGCGGTCGGCGCCGTATTTTTCAAACGCGACAATGCGTCCGCCCCGCCGGCCCACCGCCTGCTTGAAGGCGGCCTCGACCACGTTGCCATAGGCATTCTCGGGCAGCAGTGCGGCAAAGGATCGCTTTCCGATGCTGGAGGCGTATTCGACGATCCGGTTGACGTCGGATTCCGGCAGGAAGCTCAGGAGATAGACGCCCCGCCCGGCCACGCTCGAATCGGTCGAGAACGCGATCACCGATATGCCGCGCGCGCGCGTCAGTTGAGCCGTCGCGGGAACCGACAGCGCAAACAGCGGACCCAGAATGATCTCCGCACCTTCGTCGAGCGCCTGCTGCGTTCCCTGCTGCGCGCCCTGGGGACTGCCGCCATCATCCTTGATCAGAAGCTGGATATTGGGATTCTGGAATTCCGCCAGCGCCATTTCGGCGGCGTTCTTCATCGATTGCGCCGCGACGGCGGCGTTGCCGGCGGCGGATAGCGGCAGGATCAAGCCGACCTTGACCTGCCCATTGCCGACCGCGAGCGGCTGCTGAGCCGGCCCTGCGAGCCCCGCAGCGGGACCCGCTTGTGAACTGAAGGGATTGGAAAACTGGCTGAGGCCCTGCTGTACGCCAGCGCAGGCCGCGAGCAAGGGCGCGCCCAGAATCAGGCCAACCGCCGTCCGCCGGGTTGCCCCGGAAGACTGAGGCCCCGAAGACGAAGACTTGGAATTGAGCGGCCCCACCATCGTATCTCTTCTCTTGACCGACCGGCATCGGCCAGGACTCCCAGCCTCCAAACGATCAGGGGGGTGGATTCAGGCATATTGTCGGCGAATGGTTAACTAAAACAAAAGGATTATGGCCTTGGCGCGCAGGTACCGGTTCCTCACTGTTGGGCGCCACGGCGTTCCAGAGCAAGCAGGCTTATGGCGTAAGCGCGGCGTCCCCTCTAGATTGGAACTATGCGCGCAAAGACGGCTCCCACCAATGCGACTGAAGGCCTGACGGAACCCTCCGCCCGGACATTTTCCATAGGTAGTCATACTTTGACCGCGCCGAAGGCGGCGCCCGGTCTTCATCTGGTGGCGACGCCGATCGGCAATCTCGGTGATATCACCTTGCGCGCGCTGGAAACACTGGCGGGCGTCGACATTATCGCCTGCGAAGATACCCGCATCACCCGCCGCCTGACTGAGCGCTACGCTATTTCCGCGCTCCTTAAGCCCTATCACGAACATAATGCGGCGCTGGCCCGGCCGAAGATCCTGGAGCGGCTGGCGCAGGGCGCCTCCATCGCGCTGGTCTCCGATGCTGGAACACCCCTGATTTCCGACCCCGGCTTCAAGCTGGTGCGCGAGGTCTGCGCGGCCGGTCATCAGGTGATCGCGCTGCCGGGGCCGTCCTCGGTGCTGGCGGCGCTCGCGGTGGCGGCGCTGCCGACCGACCGGTTTTTCTTCGAAGGGTTTCTGCCGTCCAAAGAGACCGCACGCCGGACGCGGCTAACCGAGTTGGCGCGGATCGACGGGACGCTGGTGATGTTCGAATCCGGAAACCGGGTGCAGGACACCCTTCGCGACCTCGCCGACATCATGGGCGAACGCGACGCCGCGATCTGCCGTGAGATGACGAAACTGCATGAAGACATCAGGCGAGCACCGGTCTCCGAATTGGCGCTGGCGGCGAGCACGCTGGAGACGCGTGGCGAATTTGTTCTGGTGATCGGCCCGCCCGCGGCGGGCGCACAGATCATGGCAGAGAATGAGCTGGACGATCTGTTGCGCGCCTCGCTCAAGCGCGACAGCGTCAAGGATGCGGTGGCGCATGCGGTCGAATTGTCGGGCCGGCCGCGCCGCGAGATCTATGCCCGCGCGCTCGAACTCGCCAAAAAAATGGATACGAGCGCCGATCCGGAAGGCGAAGATGGCCAAGACTGACGACGCCCCACCTGGAGCTGCGCCGGTGAAAGTGGCCGCGCCCGCCCGCGTCGCGGCGTTTCGCACCGGCCTCTCAGCCGAAGGCCGCGCTGCGGCTTATCTGATGGCCAAGGGCTATCGCATATTGGCAAAGCGTTTTCGCACGCCCTATGGCGAGATCGATCTGGTGGCGCGGCGGCGCAATTTGCTGGCCTTCGTCGAGGTCAAGGCCCGCGCCAGCCTGGATGAGGCCGCCTATGCGGTGACGCCGCGCCAGCAGCAGCGCATCATCGCTACAGCGCAGGCCTGGCTGATGGCGCATCCCGAACATGCCGAATTCGACCTGCGTTTCGATGCGATGCTGATTGCGCCGCGACGGCTGCCGCGCCATCTGTTAGCGGCGTTCGATGCCAGCACCTGAAAACTCTACCCCCAACAGAAACAACCTGCGGGCCAGCCAATGAAACTGAATGTCGCCGTCCAGATGGACCCCATCGCGCGTATCAACATCCGCGGCGATTCAACTTTTGCGCTGCTTTTGGAAGCGCAGAAGCGCGGTCATGCGCTGTCTTATTACACGCCGGACAAACTCTCGCTGCGCGGCGAGGAGCTGGTCGCCCCGGTTCAGGTGCTCACCGTGCGCGATGAAGTGGGGGATCACTTCACGCTGGGCGAGCCGCGGCGCGAACCGCTCGCGGCCTACGACGTCATCCTGCTGCGGCAGGATCCGCCATTCGACCTCGCCTACATCACCTCGACGCATTTTCTGGAGCGACTTCATCCGAAGACGCTGGTGGTCAACAACCCAGCCAGCGTGCGCAACGCGCCGGAAAAGATATTCGTGATGGATTTTCCGCATTTGATGCCGCCGACATTGATTTCACGGGACCTCGACGAGATCAACTCGTTCCGCGACGAGCATGGCGCCGTGGTGATGAAGCCGCTGCATGGCCACGGCGGCGCCGCGGTGTTTCGCATCATGCCGCAGGACATGAATTTCGGTTCGCTGTTCGACATGTTTTCTGTGACTATTCGCGAACCGTGGGTGATCCAGAGCTTTCTTCCCGAGTTCAAACATGGCGACAAGCGCATCATCCTGGTCGATGGCGAATTCGCCGGCGCGGTCAACCGCGTGCCGGCGGCGGACGACCTGCGTTCCAACATGGTCCGCGGCGGCGCCGCCCAAGCCACCGATCTGACGCCACGCGAGCGCGAAATCTGCGCGCAGCTCGGCCCGACATTGCGCGAGCGCGGCCTGTTGTTTGTCGGCATCGACGTCATCGACGGCAACCTCACCGAAATCAACGTGACCTCGCCGACGGGCATTCGCGCCATTGCGCGGCTCGGCGGACCTGACGTCGCTGCGAAAATCTGGGATGTGATCGAGGCCAAGCGAAGCGGAAAATAATTTTCTTCGTTTCGGTATGCGGCTGGCGGGTTTCTGCTGCTCGCTTTTCAAAGACCTTATTCTTCTTGCCAGCTTTCAAAAGCGGGCGCAGCCTACGGTTGCCCGTTCATTCCTGCGGATCAATCCGTCCGGGCGACAAAACTCAAAATTTTACAAAAACAGTGGAGGAAGACGCATGACATACAATGTTTCGCGACGGTCCCTGCTCGCTCTCGGCGCCGGTTTGGGCGCAACCATGGTCGGCGGCGGTAGCGCTCTGGCGCGCGCCCCCAAACTTGGCACGCAGTCGCCCTATTTCCATCGGTTCAATATGGGGGTCGCCGAAGTCACGGTGGTTTCCGACGGTCCCTTGCCGCTGGGCGATCCGTCAGGGACGTTTGTGGGCGTGCCGAAGGACGAAGTGAAGAAGATGCTGACAGACAATTTCCTGTCGCCCGACAATGTGGTGCTGGAGCAGAACTCACCGATCGTGAACATGAGCGACAAGCTCGTGCTGTTCGACACCGGTATGGGCACATCGAAAGCGTTTGGACCGACCACAGGCCGTCAGCAGAAAAGCATGGCCGAGGCCGGGATCAAGGCTGAAGACATCGACGCGGTCGTGCTGTCGCATGCGCACATCGATCATATCGGCGGCATCGTCGATGCCGGCGACAAGGTGCTGTTTCCTAACGCCCAGTTCTACATCGCCCAAAGCGATTTCGATTACTGGACCGACGAAGGCAAGATGGGCAGCCCGCTGAAGGATTTCGTGGTTCACGCCCGCAAGAATCTGCTGCCGGTGCGCGACCGGCTGGTGTTCTTCAAGGACGGGCAGGAATTTCTGCCCGGCGTTCAAGCCATGGCGGCGCCCGGACATACCGTGGGTCACCACATGTTCATGATCACCTCGCAGGGCAAATCCTTTGCCTTCCTCGGCGATCTCACCCACCACCAGATATTGCTGATGGAAAAGCCGCGGATGGAATTCTCCTACGATACCGATCCGAAGCAGGCCGCGGCGACGCGCGTGAAGATGCTGGACATGCTCGCGACCAACAAGATCGCCGTGATGTCCTATCACTTCCCGTGGCCCGGATATGGCCACGTCGTTACGGCAGGCGACGGCTTCCGCTATGTCGCCGAGCCGATGGTGATGACGCTCTGAACGAGCGCGTGTCCGGGGGCAGCCTGTTGGTCGGCCCCCGGACATAGCCGGGCCATCCGATAAATCTTCGCCAGGCGCGCCGATTTTCAGCCCCAAGCCTGTCAAATTACTGTCGCAAACCCACCTGAGCTTGTCACACCGCCGTCATAGGAGACGCGCGCAGCGCGGGGGCATTTCAGCTGTGATCAATTTCCTGGCCGGACTCGACGTGTCGATTTTCCGAGCCTTGAACGATTTCTGCGGCTGGAGCCCTACCCTCGACCGCATCGTTGTCCACATCGAGGTCCTCAAGGGCACGCTCTTCATGGGGATCGTTGGCGTGTTGTGGTATTGGCCCGACAAGGACATGCCGCGTCGGCGCGAAACGATGGTCATCATGATCCTGGCGGTGGCGGTATCGCTGGTCTTCAATCGCGTCGTGTCTACGTTGCTGCCCTATCGCGATCGCCCGATGTACAGCCTTGGCGCCAATGCGCCGACCTTCGAATGGCATGCGGACCTCGAGCACTGGAGCAGTTTCCCGAGCGACAATGCAACGTATCTGTTTGCGATCGCCGCTAGCCTCTGGCTGATATCGAGGCCGTGGGGTTTGTTCTTCGGCGTCTTTGCCGCGTTCGCGGCGATGGCGCGGGTCTATCTCGGCATCCACTATCCGAGTGACGTCCTTGTCGGCGCGTTGATGGGCATCGCGACAAGCGTTGCGGTTAATCGCGAGGCCGTCAGGAAGCTGATTGCGGCGCCCATTCTTGCTTTCGAGCCGCGCTATCCACCCTATTTCTACGGTCTGTTCTTTATCGCGCTCGCCGAACTGTCGGGAGGATTCCCAAATACAAGGCGCATCGGCGTGGCCATTGTCCATCTCTTCATCGGGTACAACAGATAGCGGGACCGCGGCACCTTCTATGTTCCCTTAATGTTCTTGCTCTTCCGTATGCTTTCCGCTACCTTCTGCCGCGGGCAGAGGGCGACATGGTACAGCGGGTTTCCACCGTAGCTTTTGAGGGGATCGAAGCCCGTGCGGTCGACGTGCAGGTGCAGGTCGCGCCCGGGTTGCCGGCTTTCGCCATTGTCGGGCTGCCGGACAAGGCGGTGTCCGAGGCCCGCGAGCGGGTTCGTTCGGCGCTGATCGCCTCCGGGCTGGCGCTGCCGGCGCGGCGAATTACGGTCAATCTCGCGCCCGCTGATCTGCCCAAGGAAGGCAGCCATTACGACCTGCCGATCGCGCTTGGCCTGATGGCCGCGATCGGCGCCATTCCGCCGGATGCGCTCAATGGCTTCACGGTGCTCGGCGAACTCGGCCTCGACGGATCGATCGCGCCGGTGGCGGGCGTGTTGCCGGCGGCGATCGGCGCCAATTCGCGCGACGAAGGCCTGATTTGCCCCGCAGTGTGTGGCGCGGAAGCGGCCTGGGCAAGCCCGGATATCCAGATCGTGGCTGCGAATTCGCTAATCCAGATCGCCAACCATTTCAAAGGCACGCAGGTGCTGTCGCGGCCGCAACCAAAGGTCCACGAACGCGAGGCGGCGCTGCTCGATCTGCGTGACATCAAGGGCCAGGAAAGCGCCAAGCGCGCGCTTGAGATTGCCGCGGCCGGCGGCCATCATCTCCTGATGATCGGTTCTCCCGGCGCCGGCAAGTCGATGCTCGCAGCGCGGCTGCCCTCGATCCTGCCGCCACTGTCGCCATCCGAACTGCTCGAAGTGTCAATGATCGCGTCGGTGGCCGGTGAAATCCAGGGCGGCGCGCTCACTGCGCGACGGCCGTTCCGCAGCCCCCATCATTCCGCGAGCATGGCGGCACTGACCGGCGGCGGCATGCGCGCCAAGCCCGGCGAAATCTCGCTGGCGCATCAGGGCGTGCTGTTTCTCGATGAATTGCCGGAATTCGATCCCCGGGTGCTGGATTCGCTGCGCCAGCCGCTCGAGAACGGCGAGGTCTCGGTGTCCCGCGCCAATCATCGCGTCACCTATCCGGCGCGCTTCATGCTGGTCGCGGCAATGAATCCCTGCCGCTGCGGCCACGCCTATGAACCCGGCTATTCCTGCAAGCGCGGACGGATCGACCGCTGCACCGGTGATTATCAGGCGCGCATCTCGGGCCCGCTGATGGATCGCATCGATCTGCGGATCGAAGTGCCGGCGGTGACGGCCGCCGATCTGATCCTGCCGCCGCCTGCTGAAGGCTCAGCGGAAGTGGCCGCACGGGTCGCCGCGGCGCGCGACATCCAGATGGCTCGTTACGCAGCGGCCGGATTGCCGAATATCCGCACCAATGCCGAAGCGCCGGCATCGGTGCTGGAGACCATCGCACAACCCGACGCGCAAGGCCTCAAGCTGCTTCGCGATGCCGCCGAGACCATGCGGCTGTCGGCGCGCGGTTATCATCGCGTGCTGCGCGTCGCCCGCACGCTCGCCGATCTCGATGGCGCGGACAAGATCGGACGGCTGCATCTCGCCGAAGCCTTATCGTATCGCGCGCTGGCCGAGGATGTCAGGCGCGCCGCCTGAACCTTTCGTGCGCGAAACCTACCCGTCAACCCTCCGGTAACGAGTTTTGTTTACACTCTGCCAACCATAAAACCCGGCGTATTGCGGGCTTGAGTTGAGCGAGTGGCGTATCATGTTGCGTTTCAGGATTCTGGTCTCGGTTGTTCCATTGATGGTTGCGGCCATCCTCGCGCGCGTCGAGCTGTTGCCTGGCCCGCGCCCCTGCATCGCGGTCGGCGACGAAGCGCTTCAGATCGCGTCCGCCCCCTGGCACGCCGACCTTCACGTCAGCTTCACCGATGATCCGGCCGCCGCGACCGTAAGGGTGCAGCTCTCGGACAGCGCCGAGGCCGCCGATTTCGCCGTGGTCGATGATGTCGACAGTTCGGAAGCCAGCGCCTGTGACGTAACCCCGGCGACGCAATTTGTGGCCATCTCCGTCAATCGCTCCGGATCCGCGCCCGTTATCTATCTTTCGCAAGACGGCCCCGCCGATTACCGGATTTTCGTCAGATCCAGGACCTTTACAGCGCGCGAGGCAGCCGCCCTCATCGTTGGCGCTCGTGACGGACACGCCCACCTGACCGCCGCGACGCTCTAAATTCGGCCTTAACGTTTTATCAACCCTGTTCTCATCGCACCGCCTGACGCCGCCGAGCCTCAAGCACTTTGCAAGGTCGCCCGCCGCATCGTCGCCCCTGGCCCACGACGCGCGCCGAGGCGGTCTCAAACGCCAAAGCGTGAATCAATCGCGGTGCTGCACGGCAATCTCAGGGCAGTTGGCGATGGCGCAGGTTTTCCGAATCAAGATACGCATGCGTCGCTTCGGGCGCCGCCATCCGTGGATCGCCTTCTCGGTTCGCTCGTTCACGATCTTCTCCGCCGCCTTCGGTGGGGCGTATGGATTCATCGCCGGAAGCCGATCCGAGGGATCCGGTTATAACCCCCATGCCTTTGCCATCGGCGCCAGCTTCCTGTTCGCCATCGCGTGTGTCGCGCTCGCAACGCTCAGCATCCGGCTGCGCTGGATGCGTAAACGGCTTCGCAAGGTCGCCCTGCATAATGAAGCGCTGGCCGACCGCAATTGGGAATTGCAGGAAGCCGAGCAGCGTTCCCGCAGCCTGTTCGAATCGCAAGGCGACCTGATCGTTCTGCGCGACGCCGAGGGCTGCATCACTTTCGTCAACGACGCCTATTGCGAGTTGGCGCAGCTGTCACGCAGCGCGCTGATCGGCAGCCGCTTCTCGCTTCCAGTCCTAGAGCAAGGCGACACCACGCTTGAGACCAACGGCACGCGGATTCATGACCAGAAGATCGCCGGCCCACTGGGACCGCGATGGATCGCATGGCGCGAAGGGCTGGTTCGATCGGATGCGGGCCAACCGGCGGAGATGCAATGCGTCGGCCGCGACGTCACCGACCGCACCGAAACCGAACGCGCGCTGGCCGAAGCCCGCGATCAGGCCGACGCGGCCAACCGCGCCAAGTCGCGATTCCTGGCGATGGCTTCGCATGAAATTCGTACGCCGCTCAACGGCATTATCGGCATGAGCGGGTTGTTACTGGATACGCCGCTGACACCCGAGCAGATGACCTATGCCAAGGCGGTGAAAACGTCAGGCGACGCGCTGCTCTCGCTGATCGAGGAACTCCTGGATTATTCCAAGATCGAAGCCGGCAAGATCGATCTCGAACACCGCCCGTTCGCGCTGGCCGCGCTGGTGGAGGACATCACCGAACTGCTGGCGACGCGGGCGCAGGCGAGACAGCTCGAGATCGCGGCCTATGTCGATGAACGGCTGCCGACGGCAGTGATCGGCGACGCGGCGCGGCTGCGGCAGGTGCTGCTCAATCTCGCGGGCAATGCGATCAAGTTCACCTCGACCGGCGGCGTGGCGCTGATCGTCGAGCCGGGTATCGGGCCCAATGAGATCAGTTTCCTGGTGCGCGACACCGGTATCGGCATCGCGCCCGAGGCGCGAGAGCGAATTTTCCGCGAGTTCGAACAGGCCGACGAACGCATCGCCAGGAACTATGGCGGCACCGGACTTGGGCTGAGCATCAGCGACCGGATCATCAAGCGAATGGGTGGCCGCATCGCGCTGGAGAGCCAGCCAGGCGTCGGCTCGACCTTCGAAGTGTCGGTTCCGCTCGCCGCCTCCGAGGAGAATGGCAGCGAACAAAAGACGTTCGCCGCGCCGGACCTGACGGGTCAATCGATCATGCTGGTGGCGCCGCAAACCATCGAAGCTTCGCTGGTCGCCCGGCGGCTGCAGCGCTGGGGCGGCCAGACCTGCATGGTTTCGGATATCGCGGTGGCGCAAGCCTTGTTGCCGGAGCGGTCATGGCACGCGGTCCTGCTTGATCGCGCATTGGGCGCTGAGGATGTCGAGTTGCTGGGGGCGGCGGCCCGCGCTCACGCCACGCAGCGGATCGTCATGTTCACGCCGGCCGCGCGACATGAGCTTCAGCTTTCCTCGGATTCTTCAACCCCCTCCGCTCTCACCGGCTACTTGGTCAAACCGTTGCGCGCGGCTTCGCTCGCGGCCCGCCTGACGATGGCGCCGGAAATTCCCGCGCCGAACCTTGCCGGCGATCCCCTGATCGATGTGCCGAGCCATGAGACGCCGGCCACCGCGCCGACGCGAGGGCTCTCCATTCTGGTGGCGGAAGACAATGAGATCAACGCACTGCTGATGCGTTCGCTGTTGACCAGATTGGGACACCATGCCGTCATCACCACCAATGGTGAACAGGCGCTGGAATCGTGGCTGGCAGCCAAAGCCGCCGGCACTCCCTATGATCTGGTTCTGATGGACATCCAGATGCCGCAACTCGACGGCATCGAAACAACCAAGCGTATCCGCGACCGCGAGGCCGGCCAGCCGGGCCGCCCGACGCCGATCCTCGCGCTCACGGCGAACACGCTGGTGGAAGATCGTTACGCCTGCTTCGAGGCGGGCATGGACGGTTTTCTGATCAAGCCGCTCGACCGCGACAAGCTTGCCGATGCGCTGGCCGGGTTGGCCGCCTCGCGGCATCTCGCCGCCTAAGGCGTCGTTCGACTTCTGTCGGCGCGGACCTGTCACACGCCGGCAATGGCGATGTCACACCGCTGTCGAACGCCCGTGATTTCTGAACCCGAAGACCGCATCGATTCGTTTCGGATGCGGTCGCGGGGATATCTATGCAAGGCGACCAGCTGGCGCGATCGACGCAGCGCTTGATCCAGATGCTGCGGCCGGAGAATGTCGGGACCGCAGCGCAAACCGCGATGACCTGGCTCAAGCCGCTGCCGACCTCACCTGGCATCATCAAGCCGATCCAAAATTTCCCGGGCTTTCCAGCGACGCTTGGGCGGCTCGGCGCGCTCGAGGTGCGGCTTGCACAGCAAAAACACGACGTAAAACGCGCGCAGAGGCTGCGTTACCGTGTGTTCTACAAGGACGGCACCGCCATCGCCGATGCCGCAACGTTGTTGGCGAGACGCGACAAGGATGCGTTCGACAAGATTTGCGATCATCTCCTGGTCATCGATCACGCCGCCAAGCCATCGATGAGCGGAAAGCAACCGGTGGTCGGTACCTACCGGCTGCTGCGCCAGGATGTCGCGGAAAACCATGACGGCTTCTATACCGAGGACGAATTCGATATCGCCGGCCTGATCGATCGTCATGCGGGGTTACGTTTTCTCGAGCTTGGACGATCCTGCGTACTGCCGCCCTATCGCAACAAACGCACGGTCGAATTGTTGTGGCACGGCATCTGGAGCTATGTCCGCCAGCACCGGCTCGACGTGATGATCGGTTGCGCCAGCTTCGAGGGCACCGATCCCGAGCGCCTGACACTGCCGTTGTCGTTCCTGCATCACTACGCGCGGGCCCCGGAAGACTGGCGTGCTGCTGCGCACCCTTCACGCCGTGTCGAGATGAACCGGATGGCCAAGGAAGCGATCGATCCGAAGGCCGCGCTTCGCGAGCTGCCGCCGCTTATCAAGGGATACCTGCGGTTAGGGGCCACTATCGGCGACGGCGCTGTGATCGATCATCAGTTCGGAACCACCGACGTCCTGATCGTGATGCCGGTATCCGCCATCAACGCCCGCTACATCGAGCATTTTGGCGTCGATGCCTCGCGGCACGCGGCTTAAAGCCGCCGCAGCGCTACCTGTTCGACCACGTGATCGGCGCCCTTTTTCAGGATCAGCGTCGCCCGCGGTCTTGTCGGCAGGATGTTGTCCTCGAGATTGGCGAGGTTGGTCCGTTCCCAGATCGCCAGTGCGGTCGCCGTGGCCTCTTCGTCGGAGAGCAACGCGTAGCGATTAAAATACGATCGCGGGTCGTGGAACGCGGTATCCCGAAGCGCCAGGAAACGCCTGACATACCAATCGCGCAACACAGATTCTTCGGCGTCGATATAGACCGAGAAATCGAAGAAATCCGAAACCACGGGCACGGCCTTGCCATCGCGGGGCAGCCGGCCGGTCTGCAGAACATTGACGCCCTCGACAATCAATATGTCCGGCCGGTCGATTTCGATCCATTCGTTCGGAATGATGTCGTAGGTCAAATGCGAATAAACCGGCGCGCGCACCGGCCGCCGCCCTGCCTTGATATCGCTCAGAAACGACAGCAGCGTCGGCAGGTCGTAGCTCTCCGGAAAGCCCTTTTTCTGCATCAGGCCTTGCCGCTCGAGCACCGCATTGGGAAACAGAAAGCCGTCGGTCGTCACCAGATCGACCTTCGGCCGCGGCGACCACCGTGCCAGCATCGCCTGGAGCACGCGCGCGGTGGTTGATTTGCCCACCGCCACCGATCCGGCAACGCCGATAATGTAGGGCATCTTGCGGTCTTCGATGCCGAGAAAGCGCCGTTGCGCGAAATAGAGCCGCTGCGTCGCCGCGACATAGATCGACAGCAGCCGGGACAGCGGCAAATAGATTTCCTCGACCTCCTGGAGATCGAGCCGGTCGTGCATCGAACGCAGCGCCGCGATCTCGCCGGCTTCCAGCGTCATCGGCGTATCGTCGCGCAGCCGCGCCCATTGCTCCCTCGAGAATACCC
>JAQGKC010000331.1 GCA_028290305.1 Bradyrhizobium sp. | reverse complement strand
TCCAGTCATCGCTGTCAAGCACGCCGGTGTTGATCGCCGCCGCCCTTGTCGTGATTTATATCATTCTGGGTGTGCTGTATGAGAGCACGATTCATCCGATCACCATTCTCTCAACGCTGCCGTCCGCCGGTATCGGCGCGCTATTGATCCTGATGGCATTTCATTTCGATTTGAGCGTCATCGCTCTTATCGGCATCATCCTGTTGATCGGCATCGTAAAAAAGAACGCCATCATGCTGATCGATTTCGCGCTCGAGGCCGAGCGGCATCAAAAAATGTCCGCCGAAGAAGCCATCTATAAAGCATGCATGTTGCGCTTCCGTCCGATCCTCATGACGACGATGGCCGCGCTGCTCGGCGCGGTCCCTCTCATGATCGGCACCGGCACGGGCTCTGAAATCCGCCAGCCGCTTGGATATACCATCGTGGGCGGTCTTTTTCTCTCGCAATTGCTCACGCTTTATACGACGCCGGTCGTTTACCTCTACCTCGATCGATTCCGCGTCTGGGTGTCAGCGCAAAGAACGCGTCGAGCCCCGGCTGGGAACCCGAGCACGCTGCCCGCCGAATAAGTTTCTGTGCCAATCGTTCTTGCCTCCCGTGAATTTCATATTATGACGCCGATCGGGACCCTCGAAACGAGGCGATCGGCCAGCGGCGCAAGCTTCGTTCGAGCTGCGACGGGGCATCGTTTCCTATCGCCCGGTCGGGGATACCGTTGTCTTAGCCACTGGTGGCCAACTGCGCGCGGTAGTGGAAGCAACGATCTCCGCACTTTGGTTCCACCCTGAACGAACATCGATAACCGGCGCGAGATCTTTAAAGCATTCTCAATATTCTCTGTTTGAATTTAGGATGATGAAGCGGGCACCGACCGAGCGCGCTTCCTTCGAAGCAGCTTCGACCCACCATCTAATTAGCCCCGCTACGGTACAAGATTTTCCGCTGCCGGTATTTCCGAACACACCGACATGCTATCCACACTGAAATTCGCTCGGCAGCTCGGCATCTGGTTTCACCGTGCATAGGGCGAGCAAAAATTGCTTCAAACCCGGACCCTTCGTTGCACCAGGCAAGCATGCGCCGCAGTATCGGGAAAATCGCCGCGCGGGTAGAAACCTTTCGCATCGACGCTATCGCCTTCTGGCAGATTTTTCGGCGCGAGGCACGAGTAGCGGAGCTCGATCCCCGACTTACCGGCCATGCGCTCGAATAGCAGCGAATTGCGCCGGTCGTCGCGAAGCAGCGACGGTGCGAAGCGGCGAAAGGCGTCATGAACGTCGTAGGGCGCCGCCGCCGTCGCGACGTGATTAATGTATGCTGTTTGCAAAGGACAGTTCTCCGTCCCAGATCGCGGCGCTGCCGCCGGGATGGGTGAGTCAGCACGCGACAGAAAACATCGGCCGATTGCGATCATTGCGGCTGGCACAATGAGACCGATTTCGTTTCGCACTGCGCTTTGGAAGTAGAAACCGTTTCGAAAAATCGCCCTAGGCTCGACGAGCCCGTCGCTCAACTCTCCGCGATAATCGCCGATCGATGTGTTCTCAATCGCGTCACTGAGATTGCCTGCGAATTGATCGCTAGTTGATGTAGTCCCTCACATGATTTTTTCATCGCCGCGCCTGCAGCTCTGAAGAATTATCTTCAGTGATGCAAACGACTTCACTACCTGCCAACTGCGGACATGCGCACCAGATTTCTGCAGCAGCAAAATCCCGACGTCGCTCGAATCGGCAACCGGACAGAATGAATCGCCCGTGAGGCATCTTTGCGGTAGCGCAACCGTCGTCTGCCCCCATCTATCTATTATTCATGGAGACCGGAAATGAACAGATTACTCACCCTTGCCCTACTAGCCCTGTTGGTCGGCGCTACCGCCACCCCGGCCCCCGCGGCGGATGTCACGGAAGCGGAATTGATGCAGGCGGCAATCGCGCTGGCGCAGCAATATGATGCTAATTATGCCGCCAAGAATTACGCTGGCATGGCCGCGCTCTACGCCTCGGACGGCGTGCTGGTAGCACCGTCCGGCTCGATCGTGCGTGGCCGGCAGGCCCTCACGACCTATTATGCCAACCGCTTCGCCTCCGGTGCCCGGGGCCATTCGATCAAAATCGTCGAAGCGCATGTCCAGGGCAATGGGGGGTATGGCCTTACCCAATTCACCGTTACTGTGCCGGGCGCGAATGGCAATCTTCGCGAAGAGCACGGCAGCATCGTCGTGGTCTATCGACGCGACGCCGATGGATGGCACATGCGCCTCGTCGAACCGAGCGTGTCGGAGTCGGCCGATCAATAGACAGCAGTGACAGCGCCCCGCAGGCCGGCAGTGCAAGAGGAAATCGCTGCGTTCAAACCTGCCGTTAAACTAGCGCCGACCTCAGAACAGCCTACCATGGCATTTCTCATCAAAATAGACGGATTGATTGTGGTGGCCATTGGTCCCAAATGATCTGTCGTATCGTAACGAGAAGAGCAAGCGCGGGTGGTGGTTGGCGAGGTAGTGCCGGGTCCGGAATGGACTTGCCGACCGAGCCGGTCGGTGTCCGTCATCTGCATTAATGGCGGTGAGCGCGATCCGATCATGATGCGCTGGGGTTTGCCGAACCCCCGCAATATCTGGGCATCACGATCAACATTCGCAACACCTCGTCTCCGCATTGGCCATCGGAAGTGTCGGCGTCTTAGGGAGCGCATTCCGGACTCAAGTCGGACATCGCTGAGTGCGAGAAGTGCCCACAAGCGGACTCATGCACCGCAGCGATTAACAGCTTCATTCGTCGCTTGTCAGTTGGTGAGATCGATGTGGCCGATTACGTCCCTCGCCTGCGTGTCCGAAGGTTCTAACCGAACGACGTTTCGGCGTGCCCGACCTTGCGCTATTTGGTCGCGTCCTATCGAGTGGCCGGATTTTTCGGCGACTGCGATGAGACCTTTGACGCCGAGCGCAAGTTCTGCGTGCGTAATTGTTATGTGCGATCGGCGAAATCCAGCATCCTCGAGAAGATTGCTAAGATCGCATGCGTCAAAGGTCCGGTGGGTGTCGGGTCCGGCAAACGGCCATTTTTCCATCGTCTCGCGCGACGTCACGTAGATGACAAGACGGCCGCCCGATCGCAGCACGCGAAAGACTTCTGAAATATCCTGCCCATCCGAGTTGAAGAAATAAACAACGTTAACCAGCAAAATCCTATGAAACATCTCGTCGATCCAGGGCAGCGGGCTGAAAGCTCCCTGCACCAGCACCATTCGACCTCGGGATACCGCGACCTCGTTCATGCGCTTGGCTTGCTCGAGCATCCGGGCTGATTGGTCCACGCCATACACCAGGGCACCGCGGGCGCGCGCCGCGATGGTTCGAAGGCCCCAACCGGGACCGAAGCCGAGTTCAAGGACCGTTTCACCCGGGCGGGGGTCGAGCGCATCGATGGCCAGGCGGTTGGGCTCGTCATTGATCCAGGCCATCCACCATCCAACGATCGATCCAGCTACGCCTCTCGGGTTTCGCAATTGACAACCAAGGGCGTGCCACATTCGGTCGATCACCCGCAAACGGGCCCTTGGATTTCTGATCGCCGGCCCGTGAGGAGAGGCCTCACCTTTTCTCTTGGATCTTGGCCAGCAGCTCTTCGATCACGAGGTGGCGATCCTTGTCCCAGAGAGGACGATCCGGATGTGGTGGTATTTTGAGTGCGTGTTGAAGGACTTCGGCGGCCTTCGACAGTTCATTCTGCGTGTAAAGAAAGTCACCGTAAAAGTACCAGGCATCGAGCCCATCAGGTGCAAGCCTGACGGCCTGTTCGAGTAACTGCCGTGCTTTCGCCTTGTCGCCAAATCCGATCGGAAAACCGGGAACGCGGTAGTAGAGCACGCCAAGGCTCGTCGTCGCACCGGCATCTAGTTTCGCAGGATCCAGATTGTAGGCCTCCTCGAGGATGTCGCGGGCGCGTTTGGCAAAACCGAGCGCATAAAACGTGTTTGCCATCGAAGCGCGCTCGCTCGTGATAATACCATCCCAAATCAGGGCTTCCGGCATTCCGGGAAAGTGCGCAGCTACTGCATCGGCATCTTCGCCAAGCGCATTCATTTGGTTGGTTTGATTGTCGCCTTCGGGAACGCCAAACTTGATCGCTTCCCACTTCGTTTGCAGGCGCCGGACTTCCGGAGGCAAGGCGTCCGCCGCCTGGCTGGAAAGTGTGTAAGAGCGTGCGACGAGTAAGGCGGCGAAGACGAATGAGAAAACTACTATCCGCGATTTCAAAGTCATAGTTCGCCTTCTCGTCAACTCGATGCGTCTTTCCGGTCAGCCGGTTTTAATGCGAGGGCGCTTGCCGCGAGAGCGCCCAGTCGATGATTTGAGGGAAGATCCGTTGAATGAGAACATAGATACATTCCGGTGCGGGTGCGTATATGGAATCATGACCGCTTGCGACAGACCGCCATATTCTTCGAGCGACCTGCGCGGGAGCATCGACACTCATCTTCGCATTTGCGATGAGTTCGTCAAAAGCCACCGCTGCGTCGGTCCGGGTCGCCCGCGGAGCCGCGTAGGTGACGCCAATGCCGGTTTGCTTCCATTCCCGGCGCAGCGCATTTGAAAACCCGCGCAGTGCAAATTTTGAGCCGGAATAGCCGGAAAACTGCGGGTAGGCGATGTCGCCAAAAACAGAACCTATGTTGATCACCCTCGATGGTTTTGCGGCGACCAACAAGGGCATCAGATCCCGCGTGAGGGCCATTGGCGCCATGACATTCGTGAGAAACGTTCTGGTTATCGCTTCATCGTCGAATTTCTCTATAGCGCCGCCCTCGACGACGCCAGCATTGTTGATCAGAACGTCGAGTGCTTTCCATTGGGCATTGATGATCTCGACGATCCGGCGGCGGTCTTGAGGATCTGTTATATCTGCCGGAATGATCAGATGCCGATTTCCCTGGCCGAGAAGCGCGCTTGTTGCTTCAAGTGCTGTCTGCCGCCGCCCGCATAGGGCGACGATCATCCCGCGCTGGGCTGCCTCTACCGACAAAGCACGGCCTATTCCGGAGCCTGCCCCGGTTATCAGCACGCATTTTTGCTCACGCGGCATGGCTCAACTCCGCACGAACGCCAAGGTCGTGAAAGATCGAGCCGTACAATCGGTAGAACATTGCGGCATTGTCGATGATGATACGTTGGGTCTTCCGATCATCGAAACCATCGACGAGTTTTCGGAAGAACGCGACGTGTTCGGTGTCCAGTGATCCGTGCGTTCGAAGATAGGTAAATCCGGTATCGCTCTCCAAACCAAGAGACGCCTTCATTGCATCTGCGACCCTGTCAGCCAGCAATACCGACATCCCCTCGAGAACGTGCACGCTTCCGAGGAATGCGTAGGGGCTGATATGCTCGATTGCGTAGTACGCATAACCGACCATGATCCTGCAGGCCGGTCCGCCCTGGCCATCGCGAACCGGATCCGGATCGCCGCCAAGTGCGCGGATGTCGTTGAGAATCCACTTCTCGTGACCGCGCTCTTCCTCCATGTACTCGAACAGGGCGTCTCGATACCGCTCGTCCGACGTGCGTGACGCGGCCAAAGCCAGCAGTGGAAAAGTATGTTTGACGTGGTGATAGGCTTCGGTCAGGAAGTGGAGGTAGAGGCTGCGGGACGCCCCATTCCGGATCGTGGTCCGTACCAGTGGAATTGAAAGGAAAGCGTCACGGCTGTCGGTGGTTTCGACGATCAGTTGCTCATAGAAGCTCATGCTTGGGCCCTTCAGATTGGACGTGATGATTCGAAGAGAGGCACAAGCGAAGCGGCCGCTCTCTCCAGGACGAACTTGCCAATGTTTTTGCGAACGGGTCGTCCGTTACTGAGCAATTGATTGTTCAAAGCCTCTACCAAGGAAACGATAACGTAAGCGCGCGGTACTGCATATTCCGGTGCGTCCGAACAGTGGTCGGACAACAGGTCCAAAATATCCGTGTTGGTTGCCCTGGCGAACCAGGCTGCACCTTGAGGAGAAGGGATGAGTACGGCAGTTAGGTGCGGCTCGCCGTGGCCGGCCACCGCGCAGAACGCAATGCGCGGATCAGCCAGCAGCATGGTCTCGATCCATTCGGGGCTGACGTTTCTGCCGAACGATGTGACGAGGAGACTGTCCTTACGTCCGTGTATGGTAACAAAGCCGTCCCGATCGATCTCTCCGAGGTCGCCTGTCCGCCAGGCTCCATGCGCGGGTTCTTGCCCCAGGTAACCGTCCGTTATCGAAGGTCCATCGACGACGATTTCGCCGTCGTCGATGAACACTGAGAGCCCGCTCAGCGGTTGACCAACCGTGCCAGGGCGACGTTCTCTTGGACGGTTGACTGCAACAACCGAGCAGCATTCCGAAAGGCCGTAGCCTTCGTGGACGGGAATTCCCAAGCTCTAGGCGGCATTCGCAATCTGCGTCGGGACGGGCGCGCCTCCCACCGCGACAAATCGGAGAGAAGATGGCGCGGTTTGGCGGACCGCCTGGAGCTCCGCTACCCAATGCTTGAGCAATTGTGGCACCAACACACTCATCGTGGGGCGATGAGTTTCGAACGCCTTCGCAATGCCGGTCGCATCGCCGCGACCGACTTGTTCTGCCAGGCCGGCATCGAAATGCACATATGCCCCGAGCAGCGTTGGGATAAAAATCGAACAGATCGTCTCCAGCAACAGCGGCAACGGAAGGACGGAGAGATATGAGTCCGTTGCGGCTGCTCCGGTCGCGGATCCCAACGCGGCAGCCGACCATGCGATCTGCCCGCTTTGATGGCGGACCCCCTTGGGCTGATCTGTGCTTCCCGAGGTATAAATAATCTGCCCGAAGCCATCGACCACATCCGGCAAGCCCGCTCCCACCCGATGAATATCGATCACATGGGTGGGGACACCTGATTGAAGGGCCGGTGCTGAGGTTTGTTCGGAGGCAAGAATAAGGTCGACCGATGCATCTCGAACGACGTGCCTGAGTTGCGCCGGGCTAAAAACGTCGGCAAGGGCACCACGATCTTGCCGGCAAATGCGCAGGCGAGCTGGGCAACGGCCCATCCAATCCCGTTTGGCGCGTAGATGCCGATCGTTCCGGGTTGACCTTTGAGGTCAGCCGCAAGAGCTGTCACTCTTACAAAGAGTTCGTGGTGTGACAATTGACCGTAAGGTCGCTGACCGCGAGCAGGTCGCCCGCCTCCGACGCATGGCGCTTCATGGAGTCAAATAGCCGCCGCATACTGCTCCCCGCTTTGAAGGCCGTCACCGCTCGTCGTCAGGCGCCGGCTGGCAACGGCGTATACTTTGGGCTGGCAAGCGTAGTAGGTCCCCCATCGCTCGGAGTCCGCGATGCGCCGGCGGTCGGCTTCACCGAGCAAGGTCGGTGCGATGCCAAGCCGGCTGACCATGAGATGCAGACGGCGCGTCAGGGTAAAGAAAGACCACTGGAATCCGGCCTTCTCGCCAAACGTGCCGATTTCCGCGATGAACTCCGCCGTCGAGAGCGGGACCCGACTGGCGAGCGTCGTCACCTCAAAGATGGCGCTCCAATTCACGGCCCTCGCCGATATCGCGCTGACCACATCTTCGATTGGCGCGTCAAGATAGCGTTCAGAGAAAAATCCGTCGTCGAGGAAACGAAGGCCCGCCGCGCAGAGAATTTCGTCACGATGGTCTAAACGGGCGATGATCCGGGAAGGAAAAGCCTCCAGCCGAGCGCCATATCGAGCTGCGTAGGTGGCTTTGATAAACTCCTCGGCCGCGCGCCTGTGAGCATCATCGTTTGTTAGAAGGGCTGTCGTGCGCATCTCGCTTGCCGGTCACAGGACTCGATTGATCCTGTTGTTGCCCGTGATTTGCGACCGAAGCTTGTTCCGAATTTCGTGGCTTTATTTCCGAATGTTGCGCCACGTGCCCAAATCCATTTGTTTGGCGTAGGGCGGACACATTGGGCTTTGGGGCTAAAATCCGGGTGCGATTTTAAGCGCTGACTAGTCGCTTGAGCTCGCTTCACGTCAGCGGAGCATTGTTCTTCCGGAGACAGGATCCCACAACTTTGTTGGTGACACTGTAGTTTCGGCTCGCAAACTTGTGATGGTCCAGGTGATGTTTACAACAACGGAGCGGGAGAAATATTGAGGGATTACGATGGGCGCAGTAGTGGACGAGAATGCCGGTCAGGACCGCGCCTTTTAGGAACTGATCATGCTTCTAATGTCTCAGAAGGGTCATTCTCGTCAATTTCCTCGGCGCCGGTCACGTCCGATCTACCCCCACTGCAGAGGTATCGATGCACTGCGCTAACTGGCGCGATGTGCCAACAGCGGTCGTCGCAAGCGGATATTCGCATCTACGTTATAAAAACCGCTCTTGAAGTATGACAGTCTTATCCTTCTCCCTTTGCCATCTTCTTGAGCGTAGCAATTTGTCGGAGGAGGAAGTCTTTAGCTTGGTTGAGCAGGGCTTCCAAGCACTTTAGCGCTGGAGTCATATCCGGAATGACGCCCGCCTGCGAAACGTCGAGCAGCGACCTAGAGGGGGATGGGTTTAATCTGAATCGATTTTGGATTCCCAAATCAGGTCGGCTCTGATTCAACATGCTTGCTGGAATGGTGGCCAGCATGGGTGGGCAAACCATATTCTGTCGATCTTCGCGAGCGGGTGGTTGCGGCGGTTGAACGTGGCGGCATGTCCTGTCATGCGTCGGCGGCGCACTTTGGCGTCGGCGTCAGCACGGCTATTAATTGGTGCGGCGCTTGCGGGAGACCGGAAGCGTTGCGCCGCGCCAGATGGGTGGGCACAAGCCGAAGTCGATTTCGGGCGCACCGTACCCGGTTGCTCGAGCGGACCAAGCGGGACTTCACCTTGCGCGGGCTGGTGGCCGAACTTGCCGAACGCGGCCTCAAGGTTGACTACCGGACGGTCTGGAGCTTCGTGCATGATGAGAAGCTGAGCTTCGAAAAAACCGTGGTGGCTGGCGAACGCGACCGTCCCGACGTCGCACGGCGGCGGGCACAGTGGGTTCAGTACCAAAACAAGGTCGCGCCTGAGCGTCTGGTCTTCATTGATGAGACCTGGACCAAAACGAACATGGCGCCGCTGCGAGGATGGGCCCGCTCGGCATGGCTTAAAGCCAAGGTTCCGCACGGTCACTGGAAGACAACGACGTTTCTGGCTGCGCTGCGCCATGACCGCATCGATGCCCCCTGGCTTCTTAATGGCCCGATCGATGGCGAGAGCTTTCTAACCTATGTCGAAAAAGGTTCTCGTCCCCACGCTTCGTCCCGGAGACATCGTGATCATGGACATCTCGGTAACGTCAAGGACGTGCCGGTCGATGGTTTCTGGTCGAGCGATTGTTTGAGCGTCGCGGCTCTGCGAGATGTGAACAGCCTCGGCGCTTTCTATCGCCCTCAAAGAAGATGTTAATTGAACAATCAAACAGATTGCCCACGTCATCGTTTATCTAAACAAGAAGAGAACACCCATGAAGCTTACGACAATCGCACTACAATTGTATTCACGCTCCCAAGTACGTTCGCATGCCAAAGGCCCAATGAACTTGGGAAGTCCAGTCGTGCAGCCCTATAAATGCACCACCGTCGGAGCGGTAGGCCGCATCGCAACCAGACCATGGAACATTTCCGGAAATACGCTTGCTCCCATAGCAAATGATCCAAGCGGGTCAACATTAACTCCGTCAGCTATGAGCCGCCGGGGCGGTTAAACAAAGAAAGACCCCGCATTTTCGCGGGGCTTTTTTTGGCCGTTTCACGACGCGGTCACCTGCGCGGCGCACTCGGTGAAATCGCGCCACGCTGCGCGGCGGGCGTGACTTTCGGCGATGGTCTTTTCATCCGCGACACGCTGGATGCAGTCGTCGATCTGTTGGCCTGTCAGCGTGCGCTTGGCGCGAAGCTGGGCTGCGATAGACCTTCTCCGCCGCGTCAATGCCGTGAACCTGGAACACGTTCTTGGCGATATCCAAACCGATCGTGGTAATTTGCATGTGGATGGCTCCTCTCATGTGATTCGTCTTCGACGAAGCACCCTATGGCACTGCGATGCCGGGAGCGGGCGCCGTCCACCACATCAAACTCGGAAGTCTGCCGAGGTGCCAGATGCGAGGGCGATCGACCCGGCAGTCGTCGGGACCTCGTATGTGACAGCCATCAAGCCAAACGCGTCTGCGCAACGGCTCGACCAATCATGATCGGGACCGTAAATTTCTCCGGGATGCTTTCAGGCTTGGGCGATACGATCCAGAACAACGCCAAGCCGCCCTGGAATTCGCGTCGAAGTGCTCGAAGCGGGCAGCGGCGTGCCCTTCTCGACGCAGCGGAGCCGCCGCGGTGTCATTCGGCCTGCAAAATTTGAACACGATGACGTAATTGCGGTCGACGCTTGCGGCACGAAAGCTCCGTTATCGTCGAGCTCTCGCAATCAACCGATTCGGAGGACTTGTCATGAAGCAATACGTCGGGCTGGATGTCTCGCAAAGAGAAACCGCGGTGTGCGTGGTCAGCGAGATTGGGCAATTGATCTTCGAGGGAAAGGCTAAGTCAGATCCCGGCGCCCTGACCAACCTGCTTCGCAAACATGCCCCACTGGCGGAACGCATTCATTTTGAGACCGGCGCGATGGCGAGCTGGCTTTGGCACGAGCTTCGTAGGGTGGAGCTTCCTGTCGTTTGCATCGATGCGCGGCATGCGCACGCGGCCCTGTCGGTGCGAATGAACAAGAGCGATCAAAACGACGCGCGAGGCCTTGCTGAGCTGGTGCGGGTCGGTTGGTATCGAGAAGTCAAGGTCAAGAGCGAGGAGAGTCATAGTATCCGCGCAATACTCGTCGCGCGATCTCGGCTTGTGTCCATGCGCCGGGACATCGAGAACCAGGTCCGCAGTCTGATCACGGAATGTGGGTTACTATTCCCTCGTGCCATCGGCCAACAGTTCCGCAAAGAGGTTAGCGACCTATTGGGCCAAGATCATCAGCTCCTCGGCGTGATCGCGCCGCTCCTGTCGATCCATGAGCATATCTGCCAGCAGCAGAGCAAGTTCGACGATGAGGTTCGTCGGTTGGCGAAGTCGGACGAGACGACACGTCGCCTGATGACGGTTCCTGGTGTCGGAGTGGTGACGGCCCTAACTTTCCGCCATACGATCGATGACCCGTCCCGCTTTCGATCGGCCTCGA
>JAQGKC010000293.1 GCA_028290305.1 Bradyrhizobium sp. | reverse complement strand
TTCGATCTCGCCGGATAGGCCATCGATGCGCTGATCCAGCCGGCGCCAGTCGCCTGCCAACTCCTCGATGACACGCAACAAGCGTGGCGACAGGGCATCGGTGCGCGTCGCAAGGATGGTGGGCAGTTCCGTGCGCAGGAAGCCGATACCCTGTCGCACGGCGATCCCGCGTTCCAGCATGAAGGCGCGGAGTTGATTGATGATGCCGGTGCGTTGCGACACCAGCCGCTCGCGCACCCGATGAAGCGCCTGCAGATCCAGTTGCTCCGCGGTCTTGGTCGCCACGAACTTCATCGTCGGTCGCTGCACGGCCTCGGCACTCGCGTCGGCAGCATTGAAGTCGTTCTTCTGTCCCTTGCTATAGGGGCGGACATATTTGGCCGGCATCAACCTTGCATCGTGACAAAGCGATGCGAGTTTGCGGCTCATGTGATGTGCGCCGACGCAGGCTTCCATGCAGATCAGGCAAGGAGGTATATTGGCGAGCCGCGCTTCCACTTGGCCACGCGACCACTTTTGCCGCAGCACGATGGCGCCGCGCGCATCGTGGCCCACGACGTGGAACGAGTTCTTGCCGATATCGATGCCGATCACGGCGATCGCGGTATTGGGTGTCTGAGACATGGCGTGCTCCTTGTCTGTGGCGCCCCTTGCCAGCTTCGCTTGCTGGCGGGGCAGGAGCACGGCCGGACCATCCCATTAGCGGCTGTCGTCCGGTCAACTGGAAGCGGACAACGCGTGCCAGATTTGTTCGGTGTCGCTAAGTAGCCTTGCTGCTTTCGACGTGCCGCGCCAGCTTGTCGAGAGTTTGATAACCAAATTCGACGGCGCCAAATCCGATGCCTGCGTCGCGCTGAGACGTCGTTGGATGCAACTGCCGCAAAGTGATGACTGTCTTGCCGTCGCTTTGCTCATCGAACGTGATGGTGGTGCGAAATATGCCAGGATCGTTATCTTTGTCGGCGCCATGATCGATCTCGATCAAGTGGGGCCTCTCGATGCGCCGGAATTGCATCCGATTTGGATATCGCTTGCCGTCGGGAGCGATCATATCGAACCGCCACTCGCCGCCAATGCGAATATCGATTGACTTTGTCTCGACCCTGAAACCGGCCGGACCGAACCATTGGGGAAGATGGCGCGGATCTGCCCAGGCGGAGAAAACCAGCTCTCGTGGTGCGTTGATCACGCGTGAGAGGACGATCTCTCGATCGAGCGCCCAAGTGGAAAGGGGTGATTCATTTTGACTTGCGTTTGCGGGCATTGGCCTTTTCCTCTTTTTTCAGTTTCTCAACGTAAATTTCCAGTCGATCCAATCGTTGCTCCCAGATTTCCCTTTGAGCCGCCAACCAAACTTCGATGGTTGCAAGAGATTCCGTCTGCAATGAGCACGTCCTGACGCGCCCGTGCTTCTCGGACGCAACGAGGCCGCTGCTCTCTAGAATGCGGATGTGTTTCATCAGGCTCGGCAGCGCCATTTCGAACGGCTTCGCCAGTTCTCCGACGGATGCCTCGCCTTCACATAGCCGCATGACGATCGCCCGCCGGGTCGCGTCGGACAGGGCTCCGAAAATGTGGTCGAGTTGCATTGATTGGTTAGCCATAAAGCTAACTATAGAGGAGACACAACATTGTGTCAATGAATGTTAGCCAGAAAGCTAACTAAAAAACTTGAGGGGAGCATCCCTTGGCGGATGTCCGCGTTGGTGCGGAATCCGGACTCAAGTCGGACATCGCGTGAAGTCTGAAAAGTGCCCAGGATGAGACTTGGCTGTCAGAGAGACTTGGCCGTCAGAGAGACTTGGCCGCTATTCGATAACTTCGTCGGCATGGGCTAGCAATGTAGCGGGTATCTCGATGCCAAGTTTCTTCGCAGTCTTGAGGTTGATGAATAGTTCAAATTTCGTCGGTTGCTCGACTGGAAGATCCGCTGGCTTGGCACCTCTGAGGATTTTGTCGATGTAACTAGCGATGCGGCGGTTGAAGTCAATAATATCCGCCCCATAGGACATGAGCCCACCGAGCTGCACAAACTCCTTACCCATCGCGAACACCGGTAGCCGGTACTCTGCAGCGAGGTCGACAATGCGTCTTCGCTCGGTAAAAAATATCGGGCTCGGAAAAACGAGAAGCGCATCCGCCCGTTCTCCTGCAATCGTGGAAAATGCCGGATCCAATTCGTCGGGACCGCGCACAGCAACAGGTCGTAATTGCACGCCCAAGGTCCGTGCTGCCGCCTCTGCCTCGTTCATCATGTCATTCATCGTGCGCTCGCCATATGCGGCGGGGTGCCAGAGCCCGGCTATTCGCGAAACTGTGGGTAGTGCTTCCTTCAGGAGTGCCAGGCGTTTGGGGACAAGCTGCGGGCCAAGGAAAGTTAACCCTGTGATGTTCCCTCCCGGTCGCGCGAGACTCGCGACGAGCCCGTCTCCGACTGGATCCCCCATAACCGGCACGACAATAGGGATCGTCCTGGTCGCTTGTTGCATTTCGCGTGCGACAAGAGAATTCTGTGCGACGACAAGATCAACGTTAAGACGGACCAAGTCGCTCGCCAGAGCCGAAAGTCGCTCGACCTTCGAGTCGGCCGCTCGAAACTCTACGAGGATATTCTGTCCATCGGTATAACCGTATTCGCGCAGCCCTTGATGAAAGGCTTTAAGGGAAGCGCGCGTCTGTTCAATCGAACCCGTCGTCAGGAAGCCAATTCGAGGTACGTTCTTGAGCTGCTGCGCCCACACTGCGAGCGGCCACACCACGGCGCCGCCGACTACCGCGATGAATCCGCGTCGCTGCATGACTGCTCTCTAAGATGGGCCATTGTAACAGTCTACACGCGATAGTTGGAAGGTGCAGGAGATGAATTTTATCCGGTCGCCAGGCCGAAACGGGGCAATTGCTACCGAAATGGGTGTCCGCGTCATGTCCGGTCTGGGGATAATCTCGGAAATGCCGGTTGTCCGGTTTTGCCGGTTGAAGGCATCGGTTTCGGCTTGCCGCAACGCAAGAAGCCCGGCCTCCTCTCGGAGACCGGGCTTCTTTTATGCTGCCTAAGACGTAATCAGCCGCGCGTGCGCGAGCGGATCATGAAGCTGTCAAAGGTGTATTCGGCAACCTGCCACCACAGATACTGGTCGGAGCGGTAGGCCTGCATTGCGTCGATGGATTTCTTGAAGTCAGGATTCTTCGCGGAAATTTCTCCCCACAATTCATTGGTCGCCTTCAGACAGGCTTCCAGCACTTCATTGGTGAACGGGCGAAGCTGCGTGCCACCGGCGACAAGCCGCTTCAATGCAGCCGGGTTCTCCATATCATAGCGCGCCGCCATCCAGGTATTGGCATTTGTCGTCGCGTTGGTGATGATCGCCTGATAGTTCTTGGGCAGGGAATTCCACTTCTCGAGATTGCAGAACGCGTGCACCGTCGGGCCGCCTTCCCAGAAGCCGGGATAGTAATAATATTTGGCGACCTTCTGGAAACCGAGCTTCTCGTCGTCATAAGGACCGACCCACTCCGCCGCGTCGATCGTGCCCTTCTCGAGCGCCGGGTAAATGTCGCCACCGGCAAGCTGCTGCGGCACGACACCGACCTTCTGCAATACCTGCCCCGCGATTCCCCCGATGCGGAACTTCAGCCCGGACAGATCGGCGACCGTCTTGATCTCCTTGCGGAACCAGCCGCCCATCTGGGTGCCGGTGTTGCCGCAGGGGAAACCGATCACGCCGTATTTCTTGAAGAACTCGTTGCCGAGTTCCATGCCGCCGCCTTGATACCACCAGGAATTCTGCTGGCGCGCATTGAGGCCGAACGGCACCGACGCGTAGATCGCGAACGTCGGATCCTTGCCGACATAATAATATGAGACGGTGTGGCTCATCTCGATGGTGCCGTTGGAGGTCGCATCGAGCGCCTGCAAACCGGGAACGATTTCGCCCGCGGAAAACACCTGAATCTGAAATTTGTTGTCGGTCATTTCGGCGACGTATTTCGCAAACTCGGTCGCGCCGCCGTAAATGGTGTCGAGCGACTTCGGGAAACTCGACGTCATGCGCCATTTGATCTCAGGCGAGGATTGCGCGATAGCCGGCGAAGCCACCGCGGTAACGGCGGCACCGGTTGCGGAAACTTTTAAAAAATCACGACGCTTCATTCAGGCATCTCCTCATTGGGGCGTTTCCCGGATTTCCTGAGCATTTCTCTCGGAGAAGCAAATTTCGCATCAACCGAAGCGCTCTGGCGGGGGCTTTAACACGTAAGTTCGGCGACGAAAACGCGACAAAGGCATGACTGCAACGATTAAACGAAAGTCGCATATGCCTATGCGGGGGAGCAGGCTCAGGCCGCTGCGATAACGCCCTGAAGCTGATCGCGGACCTTTGTACCGATCGCCCGGTAGATCGCCGCGTAGGGACCATCGGGCTCGCTCTCCACGACCGGCGTGCCCGAATCCGACATGGCGCGAATCGACATGTGCAGCGGGATCTCGCCCAAAAACGGCACGCCAAGCCGCTCCGCCTCGTGCCGCGCTCCGCCGTGACCGAAGATATCCGATCGCGTACCGCAATGCGGGCACTGGAAATAGCTCATATTCTCGACAATGCCGAGTACCGGCACGTTGACCTTCTTGAACATCGCAAGCCCGCGCCGCGCATCGATCAGGGAAAGATCCTGCGGCGTCGAAATGATGATCGCGCCCTTGAGCGGTACGTTCTGCGCCAGCGTGAGCTGCGCGTCGCCGGTGCCGGGAGGCATGTCGACCACAAGAACATCGAGCGTGCCCCATGCGACGTCCCGCAGCATCTGGGTGATGGCCGACATCACCATCGGTCCGCGCCAGATCATCGCGGTCTCCTCCTCGACCAGGAAACCGATCGACATGATCGCAAGACCGAAACGCTGAATCGGAATCATTTTCTTGTCGTCGTTCAGCTTCGGCTTCTCGCGAATGCCGGTCAGCCTCGGTACCGACGGCCCATAAATATCGGCGTCGAGCAGGCCGACGCGCAAACCGAGATCGCGCAAGCCCAGTGCCAGATTGAGCGCCGTGGTCGATTTTCCGACGCCGCCCTTGCCGGAGGCCACCGCAATGACGGCGGAAATTCCGGGGATTTCTGCCTGCTTCGACATCGGCGAGCCCGCACCAGGTTGGGGCGGCGGACGATGCGATGAGACGTGCGGCACACCTTGCGCGTGGCGATGCGGTGGCGGCGACTGCGGCGCCGCGGAACCGGCCTTGCGTTCGGCGGTGAGCGCGATCATGGCCATGGTGACGCCGGGGATGGCGCGTACGGCCGCTTCGGCCTCGGCCCGAACGCCTTCCCAGGCGCGGGCCTCGGCGGCATCGACATTGATCGAGAAAAACACCTTGCCATCATTGGCTGATACTGCCGACAACACGCCGGCATTGGTCAAGGCGACGCCGCGCGGCGACATCACCTTGGCCAGAGCATCGAGAACCTGTTGCTGCGTCACGCTCAAGGCATATCTCCTGGTGCCCACATCCGACGGCGAGACATAGAGCGATCCTGCAAGAAAGGATACCCGCCCTTATGCGGCATCAGGCCCGCACAGCGGGATGGCATCCCGCCCCTCAGAGCTGCTCTTTGGCTGTGTCATAGTTGAGTTCAATCATCACGCCGTTGGGGTCGGTGACGAAAATCTGCCAGACGTCGACGCCCGGCACCTCCCGGACATCAAACGGCAAGCCTTTGGACTTAAGCCGCTGCTTCATGCCGGCAAAACCGCGGCTCGCGAAGGCAACATGATGGACAACGCCGGAATCGGGTTTCTGTTGCTCGTCGGTCTGCGAAATATCGACGAGGTGAACCACCGGTTTGCCTTCGCTGTACATCCAGGCCCCGGGAAACGAGAAGTTCGGCCGATCGCCCTTCTTGAGATCCAGAACCTCCTCGTAGAACCGAACCGTGTCGCCGAGCTTCCGGGTCCGGATATTGAAATGATCGAGCACGCCTACGCTCATCGTGTTGCTCCCGTTATTTTGCCCGTTATTTTGCTTTGATCTTGTTTGATTGTCTTGCAGGCATTCTAGCACTAAACCTTGCTAGCACTAAACCTTGCTAGCACTAAACCGTGCCCGCTCGCCAAACGGAGGCGTTGCCCTTCATGCTGCAGGGTTTATTGTACGGGTTCCGCATCTTTGACGGGGCCGGTTTCGAGGATTGAACCAGCCCATCGCCCCATTTCCAGCATATAGACCGGTCAATCCAGTAGACCGGCGAAACCCCAAGGTTGCAAACATGGCTAAAGTCGCTTTTCTCGGTCTCGGCGTCATGGGCTTCCCCATGGCAGGACATTTGGTGAAAAAAGGTGGCCACGAGGTGACGGTATTCAACCGGACGCCGGCCAAGGCGAAAGAGTGGGCCGATAAATTCGGCGGACGCACCGCGCCGACGCCAAAGGCCGCCGCCGAGGGCCAGGACTTTGTCATGGCCTGTGTCGGTAACGACAATGATTTGCGCGCAGTCACCCTTGGTGCCGACGGTGCGTTCGCGGGCATCAAAAAAGGCGCGATCTTCGTCGATCACACCACCGCATCAGCCGAAATCGCCCGCGAGCTTGACGCCGAGGCGACCAAACGCGGCTTCAAATTCATCGACGCGCCGGTGTCCGGCGGGCAAGCCGGCGCGGAGAACGGCGTATTGACTGTCATGTGCGGCGGCAGCGAAGACGCCTATGCGGCTGCAGAACCGGTGATCGCAGCCTATGCCCGGATGTGCAAACGGCTCGGGCCCGCGGGCTCCGGGCAGCTGACCAAGATGGTCAATCAGATCTGCATTGCCGGATTGGTCGAGGCACTGTCGGAAGGAATTCATTTTGCAAAGAAGGCAGGGTTGGACGTCCCAGCCGTCATCGACACCATCTCCAAAGGCGCCGCCCAGTCCTGGCAGATGGAAAACCGTTACAAGACCATGAACGAGGGCAAATTCGATTTCGGCTTCGCGGTCGAGTGGATGCGCAAGGATCTCTCGATTTGTCTTGCCGAAGCGCGGCGCAACGGGGCCAGCCTGCCGGTCACCGCGCTGGTCGATGCGTTCTATTCGGAGGTCGAGAAAATGGGCGGCAAGCGGTGGGATACATCGAGCCTGCTGGCGCGGCTGGAGCGCTGACCTCTGAGGTCGGCGGAACCGGTTAATTTAACCTCCCGTTAACGTAATTCTCTCGCTCTTTAAGGCAGGTCTTAATGTTTTAGCGCCAGAGATAGACAATGCAAAAGCTCGCGCGGTCCGCGGGCAGGATTTGTGTTGTTTGATGAGTAAACCCGCCGATAAGCCAGAAGTTGTTCAGCTTCCGGCCGAGACGCCGATTGCAGCTCCGGCCGTTAATCGCCGTGCCGCCGCGCAGCGGGTCCGCGAAGCCCGCGACCGGTTAACGTCGACCAGCGGTACTCGCCCCGCTTTCGATCGGGAACTGCTCCGGCAATATGCCCAGACGCGCTTGTCGGCATCATACGTTGTGATGCTGCTTGTAGTAGCGACCGGCCTGCTGTTCGGCTTGTGGATGCAGCCGGTATCGGCGGCGGTCTGGACCTGCGGCATGCTCTGCATTCATGCCGCCATCATCCGCAATTGCGCCAGGTTCCTTAGCGAGCCGCTCTCGCTCACCGCAACCCGCAAGTGGCGAACGCGTTTTGTCTTGCTCGATCTGATTTACGGTCTGTGCTGGACGGCGATCCTGATCCATCCAGCCAGCATCGATGTGGTCTCCAACACGCTGATGATGTTCCTGATGCTGCTGGTGATCGCGGTATCGAGCATGCTCGCGGCAAACCTGCCCATCGCCGCACTTGCGGCCACCGCGCCGGTCACGGTGGCGATGGCGCTGAATTTCGTGCTGAGCGGTACGTTCGACAATTACGTGCTCGCACTGCTCGCGCTCGCCGCCGAGGGGTATTTTGCGCTGCTCGCCCATCGTCTGCATTCGACGACGCTGGCAACGCTGGAAGCGCGCGCCGAAAAAGATGCGCTGATCGGTGAGCTCGAGCAGGCGAAATCGATCTCCGATGAGGCCCGGCATCGCGCCGAATCCGCCAATGTCGCGAAGTCACGGTTTCTCGCGCAAATGAGCCACGAGTTGCGAACGCCGCTGAATGCGATCCTCGGATTTTCCGAGGTGATGAAGAGCGAAATCTTCGGCGGTCACGCCGTGCCGGTTTACAAGGAATATTCGTCGGATATTCACAATTCGGGCGTGCATCTGCTCAATCTCATCAATGAAATTCTCGACCTGTCGCGGATCGAAGCCGGCAGGTACGAACTCAATGAAGAAGCGGTGTCGCTCGTGCATGTCGTCGCCGACTGCCATCATTTGCTGAAGCTGCGTGCGTCCAGCCGCGGCATCACCATCCACGAGGTGTTCGAGCAGGGCATGCCGCGAATTTGGGGCGATGAGCGCGCGACACGCCAGATCGTGCTCAATCTGCTGTCGAATTCCATCAAGTTCACCCCCCAGAGCGGGGAGATCTGGCTGAAAGTGGGATGGACGGCATCGGGCGGACAATATCTGAGCGTCAAGGACACCGGCTCCGGCATCGCCGAAGATGAAATCCCCATCGTGCTCGCCTCGTTCGGCCAGGGCTCCAATTCGATCAAATCCGCCGAGCAAGGCGCGGGCCTCGGGCTGCCGATCGCAAAAAGCCTGATCGACATGCATGGCGGCACATTCACGCTGAAGTCGAAGCTTCGTATCGGTACCGAAGTCATCGTCACCTTCCCGCCGGAGCGTGTGATGTCCGCGCTGGCTCCGATGACCGAGGAGGCTCCGCCGCTTCAGCCAGAAACCGTCAGCGTTGTCACCACCGATGAGAGGCGCCGGGCGCGCAACAAACCGATCATGAGCGCCGGCACCGGATTGTAACTGGAGCGCTTGCGCAAGGGACCAAAACCATTTCCTATCCCTCTATGAGCAAAGAAACGCCGTGCATCGCAGTCTGTATGATCGATCCCAGAACCAGCCTCTGTCTCGGCTGCGGACGCACGCTGCCGGAGATTGCGCGCTGGCACCGGATGGACAGCGCCGAGCGGCACGCGGTGATGACGCAGCTCGCGGCACGCATGGCCGACGCCGGACTGGTTCAGCCCGAGATGGCCGGTCCAAAGGCCGACTGATCAACGGATACATCTACGCGAGAGGTCCGCTATGAGCCGCGTTCTACTCGTCTTGCTCGTCCTGATAGCGACCGCCGGTGCCGTGGTCGCCTATGGCGATCCCAACCAGATCGCGCGTGCGAGCAACACCGTCTCGGAGTTGCTGCGCAAGCGGGCCACGCCGCCGGCGCGCGCCGTGCAGATCTCACGCGGACAGGCCGGTGAATTCTCGCTGCACGCCAAAATCAACGGCGTCAGCGCCCCGATGGTGATCGATACCGGTGCGACCTCGGTCGTACTGACCTATGAGACGGCAAAGGCCGCAGGGCTGCCGCTGGAGCTGCTCGAATATGACGTCGACGTCGAGACCGCCGGCGGACATACCAAAGCGGCCCGGCTGACACTCGACCGCCTGGCGATCGGCAAGCTCGTCGAGCGTTCGGTACCGGCGCTCGTGGTGCCGCACGGACAAATGAAGACCAACCTGCTCGGCATGAGCTTCTTGGATCGGCTGGAAAGCTGGGAAGTGCGCGCCGACAGGTTGATGCTGCACGGCTATCCCTAGAGCATGATCCGGGTTTGCGTTTAGAACACGCTCAAATTAAAGAGTGTTACGCCGCTATCGAGACCACAACGCGGTTCTCGACCATCGCCATCGCATCGCGCAGAGCATTCACGCCGGCACCGGGCTTGACGCCGTTCTCGGCGAGGTGACGGCGGAACGCCCGCGCGCCCGGTACCCCGTGAAACGCGCCAACGAAATGCCGCGTGATCGAATGCAATCGCGTGCCTTGCCCGAGCTGGTCCTCGATATAGGGCATCATGGCCTCGAACACGTCCTTCATCGTGGCGCGCGGCGACGCCTCGCCGAATAGTTCGGGATCGACCGTCAGCAACCGCCACGGCTCCTGATAGGCGGCACGCCCCAGCATGACGCCATCGACAAAGCCAAGATGCTGTCTGGCCTCGGCAAGGCTTGCGATGCCGCCATTGATGATGATCGGCACATCAGGCAACGAGGCCTTCAGCCGGTATACCCTGTCGTAATCGAGCGGCGGGATGTCACGATTTTCCTTCGGCGACAATCCATTGAGCCAGGCTTTGCGGGCGTGGACGATCAACGCATCCACGCCGGCGGCGACGACGCTGCGTGCCAATGTGTCCAGCGCCATTTCCGGATCCTGATCGTCGATGCCGATCCGGCACTTGACCGTGACCGGGATTCTCACCGCGCGTTTCATGGCATGAACGCCTCTAGCGACAAGCGCCGGCTCTGCCATCAGGCAAGCGCCAAAACGGCCATCCTTTACGCGGTCCGACGGGCAGCCAACATTGAGATTGATTTCGTCGTAGCCGAAATCCTCGCCGATTTTCGCAGCTGTCGCGAGATCGCATGGGTCCGAGCCGCCAAGTTGCAGCGCAACGGGGTGTTCGCTGGCATCGAATCCCAGCAGACGCCGGCGGTCGCCATGAATGATGGCGCCGGTGGTCAGCATCTCCGTGTAAAGCCGGGCACGCCGCGTCATCAGGCGGTGGAACACGCGGCAATGCCGGTCGGTCCAATCCATCAAGGGCGCCACAGCGAAGCGTCTGTCTAACATCTTGTTTTCAATCACTTTTGTAGTTCCAGTCGGTCCAATCGATTCTTGGGCCGAGAAATGATCCGTACCATAGAACTAGCGCATTTTCCTTTCTTTTCAAC
>JAQGKC010000281.1 GCA_028290305.1 Bradyrhizobium sp. | reverse complement strand
GGCGTTCGGCCAGTATCTGTCGCCGGCGCTGATCGAACAGCTGGCGCAGTCGCCGGAAAAACTGGTACTCGGCGGCGAGGAGCGCGAGATGACCATCATGTTTTCCGACGTCCGCGGCTTCACGACGATCTCGGAATCCTACAAAAGCGACCCGCAGGGCCTCACCACCCTGATGAACCGCTTCCTGACGCCGTTGACCAATGCGATCCTGGCGCGCAAGGGCACCATCGACAAATACATGGGCGACGCCATCATGGCGTTCTGGAACGCGCCGCTCGACGACAAGGAGCACCAGCTCAACGCCTGCGAAGCCGCCGTCGACATGCTGGAGCGGATCGACGAGCTCAACAAGGTGCGCGAGCAGGAGGCGAAAGACGGAGGTCACGTCTACATTCCGATCAATGTCGGCGTCGGCCTGAACACCGGCACCTGCGTGGTCGGCAACATGGGGTCCGACCTGCGCTTCGACTATTCCGTGCTGGGCGACAGCGTCAATCTGGCCTCGCGGCTGGAAGGACAATCCAAGGAATATGGCTTTCCGATCATCGTCGGCTCCAAAACCGCGCTCGCGGCCAAGGAAAAGTTCGCCATACTCGAACTCGATTTCATCATGGTCAAGGGCAAGAAGGAGCCTGAGGTCATCTACGCCATCGCCGGCCGCGAGGACACCGCGCATTCCGGCCGCTTTCAGCGGCTGCGCAACCTGACCATCGAGATGCTGGCGTGCTATCGCAGCCGCGACTGGGACGGCGCACTCGCCGCGATCGAACGTGGCCGCCGCACCGATGACGCCAACGCGCTGGAGCATTTGTACAATCTATACGAAGCGCGCATCCGCAATTACCAGAACAGCCCGCCCCCGGAAGACTGGAACGGCGCGTTTGCGCTGCTGACGAAGTAGCGCGAAAAGCCTTCCACTTGTCATGCGCGGGCTTGACCCGCGCATCCATCAAGAAAGAACTTTATTTCAAGAGATGGATTGCCGGGTCGAAGCCCGGCAATGACACCTTAGGACCTCTGATCACTCCACCCCGATCTGCGTCAGGTCCTGGAACCAGTGCTGGGCCTGCACGAAGTGCTTGATCTTGGGCGACAGCGCGTGCGGGTTGGTGTCGTGCACCACCCACACCAAAACCGCGTCGTCGACGATAAGCGAATGCGCCTGCGCGATCAGTTCGTCCTGCTTGGCGGTATCGAAGGTCTGCTTGGCCTCGTTGATCAGCGCGTCGACCTTTTCATTCTTGTAGCCGCCCCAGTTGACGCCGACCGGCGCGACCTGGTCGGAGGCAAAGAAGCGGACGATGGCGTAGAGCGGGTCGGAGGTCACATAGGCGATGTTGTTGGCGGTGATGCCGGCGTTCATCTCGTCCGCCGCGCCCTTGCGCCAATGCGTGTAGAGCGTTTCGAGCTCGACCACCTTGAAGTCGACATCGATGCCGATTTCCTTGAAACTCTGCTGCAGGAACTCGTTCATCGGCAGCGACAGCATCTGGCCGGTGCCGCCTTGCGCGATGATGAAGGTGGTCTTCAGCGGCTTTTCCTTGGAGTAGCCGGCTTCCTCGACCAGCTTCTTCGCCGCCGCCAGGTCGTATTTGATGTCGAAGGTCGGCTTGCCGAACCAGGGGCTCGACGGATCGACCTGGCCCTTGGCGGGCTTCGCCAGTCCGTTCATCAGCCCGACCACCGCGTCGCGGTCGATCGCAAGATTGAGCGCCTTGCGCAGGCGGATGTCGGTCCAGGGCGAGCCCGGCAGCACGCTGAGGTGATAGTTCCAGACATGCGGGGTGATGTTGTCGACGATCCGCATGCCCGCCGATTTGAGCTGCGGCACCGCGTCGGGCGCCGGCGTTTCGATCAGGTCGACCTGCCCGGCGAGCAGCGCGTTGGTCCGCGTCAGCGCCTCCGGCATCGGGATCAGCACGATCTTGTCAACCTTCGGAATCCGCTTCTTGTCCCAGTAATCCGGATTCTTCGACAGTTCGGCGAGTTCGCGCGGCACCAGTTTTGTCAGTTTGAATGGTCCGGTGCCCGAAGGCTGGCTTGCGAATTTGTCCCAGTTGTTGCCGAGCTTGGCATATTGCGCGGGGCTGGAGACCAGGAACCAGAGCATCTGGTAAGGGAAGAACGAGTCGACCGTCTTGGTGGTGATCTCGACCGTGGAGTCGTCGATCTTGGCGTAGCTCTTGACTGAGGGCAGGCGGGTCTTGACCTGCGCGCTCTGACGCTTGTCGAATTGCGGTGCCTTGTCGTTGAGCACCTTGTCGAGATTCCAGATCACCGCGTCGGCGTTGAAGTCGCTGCCGTCGTGAAACTTGACGCCCTTGCGCAGGGTGAAGCGCCATTTGGTCTTGTCGGTATCGTCGACCTTCCATTCGGTGGCGAGCCCTGGCACCAGTTTGCCGGGCCGGTCCGACACGTCCATTTCCCAGGCCACCAGCGGATCGTAGATCGTATAGGCGGTAAATTGGTAAGCGCCGGCACCGCGATCCGGCTGGCCCGTCGTCAGGGGAATATCGGCCATCGAGATGCCGTATCGCACCACCGTCTCAGCCTGCGCGGAAAGCGCCGACAGGGAGCCGACCACGGCGAGTGCGATGGCGGCAAGGATCGATTTTCGGGTGCGCATGAACTAGGCTCCATTGGAAGGGTACCGAAGTGCGCACTCGCAGGTGCAAGGTTGATGCCAGATTAGGCACCTTGCGTGTTTTCCGGCGGCCCTCACAAGGAGTTGTCGCGTCAAGGGCAATTGAGCGGGCAATTCGCTTCCTTGGCACAGCCGTTGCATAAGATTGCATAAGAATTAATCATCGAAGTCGAGAAGGATAAGCTCAGATGCGTATCGATAAATCGGGACGAAGCCGCGCTGTTGCGGCGGCGATGCTGGCGGTCGCGGCGGTGGCGCTGCCGCGGATCGCGGTTGCCGAAACGACCTTGCGCATCGGTATGACCGCTGCCGATATTCCGCGCACGCTGGGGCAGCCCGACCAGGGTTTTGAGGGCAACCGCTTCGCCGGGCTGACCATGTACGACGCGCTGACGATGTGGGATCTCTCGTCTGCGGACAAGGCGAGCGTCGTGATTCCCGGGCTTGCGACCGGATGGGCCGTGGACGACAGCGACAAGACCAAGTGGACGTTCAAGCTTCGCCCCGGCGTCACATTCCATGACGGCTCGCCGTTCAATGCAGACGCAGTGGTCTGGAATGTAGACAAGGTGCTCAAGCAGGATGCGCCGCAGTTCGATCCAAGCCAGGTCGGCGTGACGGCGTCGCGGATGCCGACGCTGGCTTCGGCCCGCAAGATCGACGACATGACGGTGGAATTGATCACCAAGGAACCGGACAGCTTCCTGCCGATCAACCTCACTAACCTTTTCATGGCGAGCCCCGCGAAATGGCAGAAGCTGTATGACGCAGCCGAAGGCGCGGACGCCAAGGCGAAATCGCAAGCCGCCTGGGCCGCGTTTGCGCGCGATGCCTCGGGCACCGGCCCGTGGAAAATGTCGAGCTTCACGCCGCGCGAGCGGCTCGAACTGGTCAGGAACGAGAATTATTGGGACAAGGCGCGCATTCCCAAGGTCGACAAGATGCTGCTGCTGCCGATGCCCGAGGCGAATGCCCGGACCGCGGCTCTGCTGTCCGGCCAGGTCGACTGGATCGAAGCGCCCGCACCGGATGCGGTTGCGGAAATCAAGCAGCGCGGGTTCGTGATCAGGACCAACGAGGAGCCGCATGTCTGGCCTTGGCAGTTCTCGCGCGTCGAAGGCTCGCCATGGAACGACATCCGGGTTCGCAAGGCGGCCAATCTCTGCGTCGATCGCGAGGGCCTGAAGGATGGCTTGCTCGCCGGCCTGATGGTGCCGGCGACCGGTACCTTCGAGCCCGGTCATCCCTGGCGCGGCAAGCCAACCTTCGAGATCAAATATGACAAGCCAGCGGCGCAGAAGCTGATGCAGGAGGCGGGATACGGTCCGAACAAGAAATTGTCGGTCAAGATCCAGACTTCGGCATCGGGGTCCGGCCAGATGTTGCCGCTACCGATGAACGAGTATCTGCAGCAGGCGCTGGCCGAATGCTATTTCGACGTCCAGCTGGACGTCATCGAATGGAATACGCTGTTCACGAACTGGCGACGCGGCGTCAAGGATCCCTCCGCCAACGGCTCCAACGCCACCAACGTGACCTACGCGGCGATGGATCCGTTCTTCGCGATGGTGCGTTTCCTGCAATCGGGAATGGCGCCGCCGGTGTCGAATAATTGGGGCTTCATCAACAATCCGAAGTTCGACGAACTGGTCACCAAGGCGCGCCAGACCTTCGACCCGGCCAAGCGGGATGAGGCATTGGCTGAACTGCATGCGGCCTCCGTCGACGATGCGGCGTTCCTGTTTGTCGCGCACGATGTCGGTCCGCGCGCGATGAGCCCGAAGATCAAGAACTTCGTGCAGCCGAAGAGTTGGTTCGTGGACTTCTCGCCGATTTCCATGACGCCCTAGCATTCGTTAATGGCGTCGCCATAACCGTCATGCCCGGGGCTTGTCCCGGGCATCCACGTCTTCCTTACTTGACGTCAAGACGTGGATGGCCGGGACAAGTCCGGCCATGACGAACAAGAGAGTTGCCGCCGTATCCTCCGTGAGCGAATTTGCGGTTACTGACTGAAGGTGATCTGTGTTCGTCTATATTATCAGGCGTATCGTCTATGTGATCCCGATCGTCATCAGCGTGGCGCTGGTGTGCTTTCTCCTGGTGCACATCACGCCCGGCGATCCCCTGGTCGCGATCCTGCCGGCCGACGCGTCGCAGGAGCTCGCGAACCAGTTGCGCGTCGCCTACGGATTCGATCGTCCGCTACCGGTCCAGTTCGGGCTCTGGCTATGGAAGGCGGTCAATGGCGACCTCGGCCATTCCATCGCGACCGGTCGCCCGGTGCTGTCGGAAGTGATGCGCGCGGTCGGCAACACCGTCACGCTGGCGATCGCGGCCGCGATGATCGGATTCACGCTTGGGCTGTTCTTCGGCCTGATCGCCGGCTATTTCCGCGACACCTGGATCGACAAGGTCGCCACCTCGATCGCGATCGCCGGCGTCTCCGTGCCGCATTACTGGCTCGGCATGGTGCTGGTGATCATCTTCTCGGTGCAGCTTAACTGGCTGCCCGCCGTTGGCGCCGGTCCCGGGGGCTCCGGCGCCTGGGGATGGGACTGGGAACACATCCGCTATCTGATCCTGCCCGCGATCACGACGTCGGTGATTCCGATGGGCATCATTACGCGCTCCGTGCGCGCCTTGACCGGCGATATCCTGAGCCAGGATTTTGTCGAAGCCCTGCGCGCCAAAGGCTTGCGCGAAACCCACGTGTTCCGTCACGTCCTCAAAAACGCAGCGCCGACCGCGCTGGCCGTGATGGGCCTGCAATTGGGATACATGCTCGGCGGTTCGATCCTGATCGAGACCGTGTTCTCATGGCCAGGCTCGGGGCTGTTGCTCAATTCTGCAATTTTCCAGCGCGATCTGCCGCTACTGCAAGGCACGATCCTGGTGCTGGCACTGTTCTTCGTGTTCCTCAATCTGATGGTCGATATCGCGCAAGCCGCGATCGACCCGCGTATCAAGCGGAGTTGACCAAATGAGGATCAACCCATGAGCGCGATAACAGATGCTGCCCTGCAGGCGGCGCCCGCCAATAAAGCGCGCGGTTACTGGGCGACGGTCGGACGCCGCATCACGCGCGACAAGGTCAGCATGGCCTGCGCCTTCATTCTGGCATTGATTTTTCTCTCCGCCTTGTTCGCACCGTGGCTTGGACTCGCCGACCCCTATCAGGGTTCGATGATCAGGCGGCTGCGCCATATCGGCACGCCAAACTATCCGCTCGGCACCGACGAACTCGGCCGCGATATGCTGGCACGCCTGATCTATGGCGGGCGGCTGTCCCTGGTGATCGGCATTCTCCCGGTGATTCTTTCTTTCGTGATCGGGACTTCGCTCGGTCTCGTCGCGGGCTATGTCGGCGGCAAGATCAACACCGCGATCATGCGCACCGTCGACGTGTTCTACGCCTTTCCCTCGGTGCTGCTGGCGATCGCGATTTCCGGCGCGCTGGGCGCGGGCATCGTCAACTCCATCGTGTCGCTGACCATCGTATTCGTGCCGCAGATCACGCGGGTGGCCGAGAGCGTCACCACAGGAGTGCGCAACATGGATTTCGTCGAGGCGGCGCGGGCGTCCGGCGCCGGCCCCTTCACCATCATGCGCGTGCACATGCTGGGTAACGTATTGGGACCGATTTTCGTTTACGCCACCGGCCTGATTTCAGTGTCGATGATTTTAGCCGCTGGACTTTCGTTCCTCGGCTTGGGGACAAAACCGCCGGAGCCGGAATGGGGGTTGATGCTCAACACGCTGCGCACCGCGATCTACATCAATCCCTGGGTGGCGGCGTTGCCGGGCGCGATGATCTTTGCGGTGTCGATCGGCTTCAAC
>JAQGKC010000277.1 GCA_028290305.1 Bradyrhizobium sp. | reverse complement strand
CGCCGGAGGGGCGGTCTTTGCTGCTGCTACGGCAGTGGCTTTCGCCGGTGCAGCACGAGCAATTTTTAAGAAAAGGCTACTTCGAGGTCGTGGGGAACGAGACCGGTAAACGGTACAGGATCTATCCTGGGACCTCGGGGAACGTCTGCGAGCTGGATAAAAAAGGTCGACCGCGGGAGGGCCTGTGTTTTACGCCGGTCGGAACGTTACCGATCGGCGACGTAATGATCGCCCAGAAGGTCGCGCTCGAAACATGGGAAAGCAAGGTGAACGCGATCGCAAGAAGGTTCGTTCCTAATCCTTTCCATTTCGGGTCAGCCAGGCTCCTCCGTTAGCAGAAAGCAATTTGGCTGCACTGCCGACGCCTGACGGACCGGCAGCACGTTACGAACAAGATCGTTCGCTCGGAATATCTCGGCTTTGTCGGAGATCTCGCGCTCTGGGACACGCAGGGCTGGTCGAACGTTTAGCGGTCTGGGTTCGCGGTATCTGTTCTACTATCTCGAAACGTCTGACCTGCCGGCCTGACCCATCATGGCATTCGTTCAGCGCGCGCTTTCGTTCAAGTTCCAGCTGGGAACGGGATCATTCGGCGATAGCGGCGGCGCAAACACGAAAACGGTTTTCGAACGTTCGCGCCAGCGTGCGGATCGAAAAGAAAGGCGCGCCGGGAATGAACCGCGCGTCTATGCGGATATGGGGCTTGACCGCCTCGAGGATGAATCAGCTGTCCCGGATCGGCGTAAAGCCGGATCGCGCTGCGAAACAACATCGGGACCGTGACGGCTGGCGACAGCGGCGGCAACATGTCGCTCGCATTCGCCGGCGTGATCATGGACTCGTGGCCGGATTAGTCGAACGTGCCCGAGGTAAGCCTGAACGTCACCGCCTTCACGGGTGCGCTGGCTCAAATAAAGCCGATCGCGCCATCGAGCTATCCGGGCTCAACCGACGTCGCCGACATCATGAAGGACCTCGCCGGCAAGATGGGTTACACGCTGGAAAACAACGGCGTGAAAGTGATGCTGTCGAGCCCGTATCTGCCGGGCACTGCAAGAATGCAGGCACTCGCGGCAGCGGACGCGGTATCTTCGTGGCGTTCGATGACGACAATGGCGTCATGGCAATCCTGCCGAAGCAAGGCGCGCGCAACGGCACGGCGCCGACGCTCGATCCCACAAACGGAACGCTGATTGGATATCCCTCCTACATCGGGCCCGGTCAAATCGGGCTGGAGTGCCTCTACAACCCGGCAATCCGCTGGATGGGAAACGTCAACGTGCAGAATAGTTTCGTTTCCGGCGCAAATGGCACGTGGCGCGTCAACAATCTCACCCACAACCTGGAGAGCCAGATTCCGGACGGCGCTTGGTTCTCTGAGATCACGGCCCAGAATCTTACGACGTCCTCTCGGCCGGATCATTTCATGATTGCTGCACTGATAAGGTTTGGTCGCAAAGCTTATCAGTCTGCAAAGGTCCATGACATGGGTCGGCGAAAGCCGCTATTGGCACTTTGCCGCAAAAGCTCTTGCCCCATGCAGAGCGGGTTGGGTAGATGAATATGCTTTTCGAAGGCGACAAGCCGATCGGCGACCCATTTGCTATGGAGATGAAGTGTGGGAGGCTGCCCCGATCGAGAGGCTACTGACCGACGCCTGCGGCGGATGACGAAGATAGCCAGATTCTCGCAAATGAATATCACAAGGGCCGGATGAGATCTGCGATACGCGGCCGGATTGGAACTACCTCGCGAGCTATCGTGAGAGGAGCCCTACGCCCCAAGCTTAGTTCGGGGAATGACCAGATCGGAGAGGTGCGCCCGCGGCCAAATTCGCGTATGACCCAGCTCCGGGCGAGTCCTGCGCCTGATGAATCAACGATGGGTAAAACGTGGGCCGTTCCAACAAGGCGCGCATCGTCACCGGAGTGACGAAGCGAAAAACTTCTGCCGCAATTTCTTCTTCATCCCCGCTAGGATTGATGGCGCTTCATCTGCTCGCGCAATCGAGGAAGTCCGGCCGCAACGGCGTCGTTTTTCTGGCCGAGAACGAGACCAGGGCCGAGCGGCTGGGCGCCATCATTCATGCGCTCGAATCCTCGTGCAACGTGCTCGTATTTCCGAGACTAAATACGCTGCCGTTCGATCAATTGGAGCCTTCGCACGAAATTGCGGGGCGGCGCAGCTCGGTCCTGAGGCGCCTTGCCAGGCCCGAAAAGCCGATCCTGCTTTTGTCCACGGCAGAGGCCGTGATGGAGCGCCTGCCGATGCCGGCGAATTGGTCCCGCGCAACCCTCCGTCTGAAGGTCGGCGGTGCGTTCTCCGAACCGGACCTTCGGACGCGGCTCAAGGCGCTCGGATACGACGTTGATGACGAGGCGGACTATCCCGGCGGCGCGCTGTTTCACGGTCAGACATTCGAAATATTTCCCGCGGGCGCGCTTGGCCCCTTCAGAATAGAACACTCGGGTCGGGAGATACGCCGGATTGTGGCGGTCGACCCGGTCGAGCAGAACGTCCTTTTCGAAACGAAAGAGCTTCTGCTCGATCCCATGTCGGAGCGGCTGGCTTTTGGAAGCAGGCGCGGACAACGTTCGACTCTCCTCGACTACTGCAAGCGAGCCAAGTGGATAGCAGACGCGGGGGTGCCGACGCATGCCGACATTTGGCTAAGCACGATCGAGGATGCGGCGGGTCGCGCTGACAGGGAGCGCGAATACCTCGGGCGGCGCGAATGGAAGCAGGCGACCAAACGCATAAAGGTGTTGCCTCAGAAGGCCGCTTTCTGTCCAACACCGGATTTCTCGAAGATCACCTCACCCAGGAAGGCGTTTCGTGCATTCGTCGATCAGACGCGACGGGCCGGTTCGCGAATGGTTTTCGTCGCGGCGCATGAAGACGACCTCCGTGTGATGGAGCGGACGAGCGGGATCAAGGCGCAACGCTTCGCGGACTGGTCCGAGGCGACGGCCGGTCGCACCCGAGAGGCAGCGTTTATTGCTGACTTCGACACGGGTTTCGTCGTACCCGGGCGAAAGCCACTTGTCATCGTGACGGCTTCCGACGTGCTCGGGAGCAGGGCTCATCATCCGCAGCCCCTGGCGAGGCCTTGGAGCACGGCTTTCGACCATGCGGATGTGCCGGAGCAGGGCACGGTGGTCATTCATCTGCAGCGGGGGCTGGCGATGCTCGACGGCTTGCAGACCGTGACGATGGGAGCAGGATCGTCGCGCGAAATGGTCAGGCTTGTATTCGCGGGGGACGACGCCATTCTCGTTCCACCCGCCGACCTGGCTATGATCTGGCCATATGCGGCCGAGCTTGGCAAGGTGACGCTCGACAAAGCGGACGGAAGTACATGGTGGACGCGGCGTTCCCTGGCGGAGCGCGAAATTCAAATCGCCGGCCGTCAACTCGCCAAACATATCAGCCAGCGACGCCGCCGGCGGGCCCCGAAACTCGTGCCGCCGGGCCCGACCTACGAAGGGTTTGCCGCTCGTTTTCCGTATTTCACAACGGTCGATCAGGCGAAAGCCATTCGGGACGTGCTGGATGACCTTGCTTCAGGCCATCCCATGGATCGCGTCATATGCGGCGATGTGGGATTCGGCAAGACCGAGGTGGCTTTGCGCGCGGCGGCCGCAGTCGTTCTGTCAGGTAAGCAAGTGGCGATCGCGGTACCCACGACCGTCCTGGCGAGGCAGCATGTCGCAACCTTCCGCAGGCGTTTCGCTCCGCTCGGTATCGAGGTCGGACGCTTGTCGCGAGGCGCCTCCGCCTCGGAGACAAGGGAGACGAAAGAAGGTCTGAAGAGCGGATGGTTGAAAGTCGTGGTGGGGACCCAGTCTCTCGCCTCGCAGGGCGTAAGGTTCCGCGACCTTGGCCTCGTCATCGTCGACGAGGAGCAGCATTTCGGCGCCGCTGAGAAGGCAAAGCTTTCCGAACTGGCCAAGAGTGTCCATACACTCTGGATGAGCGCCACGCCCATACCGCGGACGCTCGCCGCGGGTCTTGCGGGATTTAGGGATCTCAGCGTTATCGCCTCGCCGCCCGTTCACCGGCTCCCCGTCGCGACGAAGATTGCTCCACTATCTGACGCCGCCATTGCTACGGCGTTGCTGCGCGAACAAAGACGGCATGGGCAAAGCTTCCTGATCTGCCCGCGTATTCAAGATCTCGATCCGATGCTGGCCCGCGTGCAGTCGATGGCTCCGGATCTCCGCATCGTCTGCCTGCACGGCAAGTTGTCCGCCGACGAAATCGACGATCGGATGATGAGGTTCGTCGAAGGTGAGGCGGACGTCCTGCTGGCGACCAACATCGTGGAAAGCGGACTCGACATCCCGCGTGCAAATACGATCGTCGTCTGTTGGCCCGAAAGATTCGGCCTTTCGCAGCTCCATCAACTCAGAGGGAGGGTAGGGCGCAGCGGGATACGCGCGTTTGCATACTTGCTGACCGACACGGATTCGGAGCGGTCAGAGCAGCGGCTGGCCGTTCTTGAGGAATTCAGCCGGCCCGGCGCAGGCTTTGCCATCAGTGCGCGCGACTTGGATCTCAGAGGGGCAGGTGACCTCTTTTCGGAGCAGCAATCGGGCCATGTGCAGGTCTTCGGACCTGTGCTCTACAGCCATCTTCTGAAATCGGCCTCGGAGAAATCGGACGACAGGGCTACCGATATGTGGGTACCCGATCTGAATCTGCCTGTCGCGGATATGTTGCCTGCAGACTACGCGCAATCGGAAGCGGTTCGGCTAGAAATCTATGGCCGCGCGGCGCGGTGCGGAATCGCGGACAAATTGGACGATCTTGAGGAGGAAATCTCCCGTCGCTTCGGCAAGCTCCCGCCGGCTGCGCGAGATTTCTTTGCCGCTGCGCGGCTCAGGATTGACTGCAAACGAAGGGGGATCGTACGACTTGACGTCGGGCCGGACGCCGTCGCCGCGACCTTCCTGCCAGGCCGCCTTCGGAAATCCAGGGCACGATCGCTGCAACGCGATGGCGACCGCGTCGTCTATGCCAGCAAGAAGCGGGAAGAACCATTTGGTAGGGTGGAAGAGTTTTCCGACCTACTAGACGAGTAAAGGTCGTGTTCGCCCTGAGATTTTGGCCGCCTGATAAGGGGAATCGCAAGTGGAGTCAGTCGACGAACTGATAAGGAAAGTGTACAAAGCTTATCAGTCGGTCGACCCGTTCCATAACATTCGATCCGCGCAACACTGCGCGCGCCAATCGCGCGCGACTCGGGCGCTACGGTCCGCACCTCATCGCTGGCCTGCCTATACCGAATCGAGTGGCGGATGCAGGAAAGCGTTCTCCTCCCTCTTTGATGCTGGCTATGTCTTCGAGTGTAGAATTTCGTGATGATAGGCCCGCGAAGCCGCACCGGGGTGCGCTAGTGCCAAGAGTTGAGATACGTCTTCGCGGTCATCAAGTCGGCAGTTTCAAAGCCCTCGCTGAAGCGATCGTACACCGACTGCAGAAGGTTGCGCGCCTGGGCGATCCGACCTTGATCATGCTGCAAGCGTGCAAGGCTTGTGGATGTTCGCAGCTCCCATGACAGGGCACCCTGCCGGCGCGCCAAAATGAGCGACTGTAAAAAATGCTCTGTCGCAGTTACGCGACGGTGTGCTGCTCTCGCCAATCACAGTTGTGGCCGCAATGGTGCTGTCGTCTGTGTAATAGCTTGAGGCTGGCGTTGTGTTCGAGGGCGATCGTCATTTTGATATTGAGGTGCGACTGCCCGACATCATTCGCAACGACATTGAGGCGCTTAAAAACTTGCCGGTATCGCTACCGTCAAACCGGCGCTCAGTGCCCGAGCAAATTCCAAATGATCGCGAGCGGCGCGATCAGCACGCCGCTTTCTGAGAAGCGCAGCTTTCGAGTAATCGGGAACGTCGCACTTCGTTCGGCCGAAATGCCGCAATGATGCGCAAACAGCAGCAATATCGGACAAGCGACTACGAGTGCGCGTTCATAGATTTGCAGGAAGCATCTCAACGAGGTCGTCAATGTTGCGCAACGCCATAGCTGTTCTTGCGATCGTCCTTGTCCTCGGAAGTTCCGGGCTTTCCACCAGCGCATTTGCCCGCGGCGCCGGTTATGGTGGGAGTGGTGATGGATTTCACAGCAATCACTTTGGCGGCGGCTACGGTGACACTCCAGGTGACGGCCATGGCGGTTACGGTAACCGCGCCAGCGGTTTGCGTGGGGGATTCCGCGGTTACGTGAGCCGCGATGTGTGGGGCCACTGGGGCGCCTACTATGGGCCTATGATTCCCCCGAATTGACCAGGGACGGTCAAACAATAACGTGTTGCGGCGGCTGACGTCGCCCGTTCGATCCAGCAGGAATGTCTTGGCGACGTTGTCGTATTCGGCGAGCGGCATCTTCGCCATCTGCTGCGATCTTACCTGGTGGTTTGCCTGGTTAGGCGCCCGGCGTCACCGGGACGGGGGGTCCTTTGTCTCGAATCCAGGTTGGCGTTCGGCAAGGTTGAACCGGTGACAATGCTGAAGAGACCGGGCCCCTGTTCGTGACCCCTGACCACGCTGCCGGGAATGGATGCGACGGCCCCGGTTCCGCCTGATGTGCCTTGGGCCGCGGCGAACTGCGTCGACGCAAGCAGGGCAGCGACGGCGAGCATGGAACGAGCTATTTTCGATTTCATTTGGTTTTCCTTTTGAAATCATTTCAGTGCATGAGGTCGGGCCGCATTTATTGGACCACAACTCGTGGGTTCGTCTATGCGAAATCGGCAGGATCACTTTCCATCAATTACTATGATCGAGTGTTGCGCGCCGCCAGTCGTCGCAGCTGGGCGCACAATCGCATCATGCGCGCAAATCGCGCGACGCCTCGGCAGGGCGGCCGTCCGGACCAAGCTGTGCCGACGCCACCCGCGGCAGGACGAGTTGATTCCTGTTCCCGCGCTAGGTTCGCTATCGAGATTGACGCGGCCACCCAGACAATTCGTGACGACGTTGTGGACGATATGGAGGCCGAGGCCAGTTGTGTGTACCGATAACCTTATCCGAGTTGATGACGCGATGGAATCGCCTAAGCTGGCGGAATGATCGGGCTGTTCTGCTTCGTTCTGGCTGTCCTGGCCTCGCCATTCAAGTCGAAGAGCCGGCTTGAGGCGGAGAATGCGGTGCTCCGATATCAGCTGATCGTCTTGCGCCGTAAGCTGAAAGGCCGGGCTCGGCTCACAAATAACGACCGCTGGTTCTTCGTCCAGATGTATCGATGGTTTCCGTCGATCTTGAAGGTCGTAACGATCGTCCAGCCTGAGACGCTGGTGAGTTGGCACCGGGCCGGTTTTCGCCGCTATTGGCGTTGGAAATCGCGGAGGCGAGGAGGGCGCCCGCGAATCGAAATTGAACTGCGCGCGCTGATCCGGCAGATGAGTACGGAGAGCCAGCTTTGGGGTGCGCCGCGCATCCACGGCGAACTGCTCAAACTCGGGTTTAGCGTCGCTCAATCAAGCGTCGCCAAGTACATGGTCAAGCGACGTGGACCGCCCAGTCAGGGGTGGAAGAGCTTTCTGCGCAACCACGCTCCGGATATTGCCGCCATGGATTTGTTGGTGGTCCCGACCATTAGCTTCAAACTGCTGTATGACTTCGTCATCATCCGGGTTGATCGCCGAGATCTCGTCTGGATCAACGTCACAACCAACCCGACAGCGGAGTGGATCGCGCGCCAGATCACCGAGGCGCTTCCTTGGGACGATGCTCCGCGTTACACGATCCGTGATCGCGATCGGATCTATGGCGCCGTCGTCGCACGCCGATTGCGAGCCATGGGCATTCGGGACAAACCGATTGCACCAGCCTCACCTTGGCAGAACGGCTTTGCCGAACGGCTGATCGGATCGATCCGGCGCGAGTGTTTGGACCTGTCCCTGTCGTAAACTCAATCGGGCTGACAACTGATGCAGAATCACGCAACCGTTTGATCTTTGCCTGGCTGTATCGATTGGCCCCAACCGTCCTAAACGCTCTGGCGATTGTGAAGCCGGAGACCGTCATAAAATGGCACAGTGCCGGGTTCAGATCGTACTGGCGTTGGAAGTCGAGGCGCGATGGCGGCCGACCAACCGTGCCGCCAAAGGTATGCAAGCTTATCCGCGAGATGAGCATTGCCAATCCACTGTGGGGAGCGCCACGGATCCACGGAGAGTTGCTCAAGCTCGGTATTGATGTCGGACAGACGAGCGTTGCCAAATATATGGTCAAGAGACGAGAACCGCCGTCGCAGGGTTGGAAGACGTTTCTGCGCAATCATGCGGATGGGATCGCTGCGATGGATATGTTCGTCGTGCCGACAATCTCGTTCCGCCTGCTCTACGGATTGCTGATCATGGAGCACGGCCGACGACATATTTTGTGGTTTGGCGTCACAGCTCACCCAAATGCGGAATGGATCGCAAATCAGGTCACGGAGGCTTGCGGTTGGGAACAGGCTCCCCACTATCTGATCCGTGACCGGGATGGGGCCTATGGCGAAGTCTTTATCCGCAGACTTCGATCAATCGGCATTCGCGACCGGCCGACATCGCCACGCTCCCCATGGCAAAACGCTTATGCTGAAAGGCTAATCGGTTCGATCCGACGGGAATGCCTTGACCACGTTGTTATGTTCGGAGAGCAGCATCTCCGTCACATACTGCTGTCGTACATGAAATATCACAATGAGGTACGGACGCATTTATCTTTGGAGAAAGATGCTCCGGTCACGCGCGCCGTCGAACTAGCCGGGCACATTCTTTGTCGCCCAGTTCTCGGCGGGCTACATCACCAACATGGCCGGATTTGATTTGCGACAGGCACAGGAGTGCTGACGACATGACGCGAGCGCCTCGCGGGGCGCGCGACTTTCATGTAACGGTTGCGTCTGCGGAGGCGATGCGGCTCGGAAATCTGCTGCAGTCTTGCGGCAGAGTCACCACGCGAATCCCGGAAGCCGTCGCCCTAGGTCGCTTCGATCCCAGGGTGGCTGGTTCCGTTTCGCGCCGCGAAGGCAGCTTCGGGAAAGCGAAGGCAGGCGGTCGTCCCGGTCCCCGGAGCCGACGTCATGATCAATTCGCCCCCGTGGGCTGCCATGATCTCCTGAACGATTGAAAGCCCGAGCCCCGCGCTGTCCATGGCGCTGTTGCCCGTCTGGAAAGGCTCAAGCAGTTTGTCACTGACGACAGGAGATATGCCCGCTCCGTAATCGGTGATGGATACGCTCCCGGGACGTAGCCTGGCCACAATGTGTCGAGCGCCTCGGGCATGAATTAACGCGTAGCCAACCAGGTTGGCAAGGGCACTCCGAATAGCTGCTTCGACGCCCTGTATGATTGCAATACCTTGGTCCGCTTCGAGCGAAAGCTCGATACCGGCATTGCCCTTGCTGGTTTTCGCGCACGAACCTGCTACTGGAGCTAGCTGAAGGCGTTGCCGGCCTGAATAGGCGACGGTGTGCGAAATGCCGCAGCCGTTCAACATCTGAAGCGTATGGCCACCGCTCGGCTCGGGTGAT
>JAQGKC010000275.1 GCA_028290305.1 Bradyrhizobium sp. | reverse complement strand
ACGCCTGCGGCTGCACCAAATGCTGGAAGCCCGACGGGGCGACCTTTGCGATGATCGCTGTTGTACCGCGCGACAACGTCACCGTTCTTGAGAACGGCGACAAGCTCCAGATTGTCGACGCATCGGCGACGATCCAGCGGCACGCTTGCAAGGTTTGCGGTACGCATATGTTCGGCCGCATCGAGAACAAGACGCATCCGTTCTACGGCCTGGACTTCATCCATCCCGAACTGTTCACGGAAGGCGGCTGGGCGGCTCCGGGATTTGCGGCATTCGTATCCTCGGTGATCGAGTCCGGCGTCAACCCGTCCGAGATGCCTGCCATCAGGTCACGCCTCAAGGAACTCGGGCTTGAGCCCTATGACTGTCTGTCGCCGGCCTTGATGGATGCGATCGCTACGCATGTGGCGAAATCCAGCGCCAAAGCGGCCTGAATCGGCCGACCTTGGGCAGGCTCCAGCTGACGGCATCCGCCGCCAGCTGGGTCGTGATCACGTGTGACCCGTGGCTATCTTCGCGTCGTTGCGGCGCCGGAGCCATATAATCCGGAGCCATATAATTATGACTATCGAAACCATTTCCCAAAATCGATCGCATGGCGGCGTGCAGGGCGTTTACAAGCACGCCAGTCGCGAGACGAAGACCGCAATGACCTTTTCGGTCTTCGTGCCTCCGCATCAAGGCAACGTGAAGCTGCCGGTGGTGTGGTATCTTTCAGGACTGACCTGCACCCACGCCAACGTTACCGAAAAGGGCGAATTTCGCAGGGCCTGTGCTGAACTGGGATTGATTTTCGTCGCGCCGGACACCAGCCCACGCGGCGAAAATGTGCCCGGCGATCCCGCCGGTGCCTACGATTTCGGACTTGGCGCAGGCTTTTATGTCGATGCCACGCAGCCACCGTTCGCGGAAAATTACCGCATGTGGAGCTATGTGACGGAAGAACTTCCCGGATTGATCGCGGAACATTTTCCCGTTGATCCCAAACGGCAATCCATCCTCGGGCATTCGATGGGCGGCCATGGCGCGCTTACGATGGCGCTGCGGCTTCCCGGTCGCTATCGCGCCGCCAGCGCTTTCTCGCCGATCGTCGCGCCGTCACAGGTGCCATGGGGGATCAAGGCGCTGAGCGGATATCTCGGCGAGGATCGCAGCATCTGGCGCAAGCACGACACCGTCGCATTGATCGAGGACGGCGCGCGGTTTTCAGATTTCCTGGTTGATTATGGCGATGCCGATCCATTCCTGACCGAGCAGCTTCGTCCCGAACTGCTGGAGCGCGCCTGTTCGCAGGCGGGCATTCCGCTGACGCTGCGTCGCCAGGAGGGCTACGACCACAGCTATTATTTCGTATCGACATTCATGGAAGATCACATGCGCTGGCATGCCGCGCGATTGACCGCGTGACGATGAACCGCAATTGTGGCAGGTGTCGCGGGTTGGTAGTAATGATCGCGCTAATCAATGGCATCAGCGGCATCCCCGCGTGTCGGCCGCGATCGCGCGGGGAATAGTGATGCGCCGCAACATTTTGGGAGCAGCAGGAAATGGCCAAGGCGTTTGTTCTGACGGCCTTCATCTTGGCATTCGTTCCAACCGCTGCGTCGGCAAAGGACACCCGGTTCTGGAACTTGACAGCCAACACGATCACGTCGCTGCAGCTTTCGCCGACGGGCAAGAACGAGTGGAGCCGGAACCAGACCGATAACGATCGCGACCGTACGGTCGATCATGACGAGCGCTTGAAAATTACCGACACCGCCCCTGGCATTTACGATGTCAAATTTGTCGACAAAAGCGGGCGGACCTGCGTCGTTCCCAATATCGAGATCAAGACAGGGGCGATCTTCTCGATCGAAGAGAAGAATCTAAAGGACTGCGCCAAATAAAGCGGCCAACCCTTTTGAGCGTTTTCCAGCGAAGTGGATACCGGTTCGCGTGAAGAAAACGCGTCAAAATAAAAACTGGAGCCTCCGTTCCGATTCAATCGGAACGGAGGCTCCAGAGGGAAGCACGCTCAAAAATTCACGCCGAACAAGACACGCGCCTGCCGGCGCTCGAAATTGACCAGGTCAAGCGAACCAGCCGCGGTAGCTGCCTCGCCCCCGACTTGCTCGCTCCATGCGGCAGCAATCCACGCGCGTTCGGTGAGTTTGACGTAGATCGTCGGCCCGATGAAAAAGCCTTGTCCGGCCAGCGTATCCAACCCAAGTCCATCATATTGGCGCAGATAGCGGGCTTCGCCACCGATGAAAACCCCTGAATGAACCTGTGCCATCAGACCGATCGCTATGCCCGCTGTCGATTCCTGCGACCAGCTACCGGTCAATTTCGAACGCATGGTTTCGGGCTGATAGAGCAGGTTGAACGCCGCAACGACGCGATTGGGGACGACTTCCCAATCGGCGGCGGCGACGAAGTCGACACCATATTGGCTCACGGGTTCACCGGTTGCATCATCGGCCCGGCCCCAATGGGGCTCAGCGCCGATCGCAAAGCCGAACGGCGCGGTCGCGCGATCAAGTAACCGGTAGCGGATGTCGGCGGATAGACCTCCAAATGCGGTATAGCGCTGATCGGCGAACCCGCTGACTCCGGCGATATTGTAGGAGTTGACCGCACCGGTAAATTCGGTTCGAAGATTTGGTATCGGCACGAATTCCACAGACATCGTGCTGGCGCTCGCATCGTAGGTCCCGGTTCGCTTGGCAAACCGGCCGGTTACAGAGCCTTCCAGCTCCCGTTCTCCGGCTTCGCCCACATCGCTTCCGATGGTGAAGGCGAACAGATGTTCGGTCTCGATCGTTTCGGTGCGGGCTTCGGCCGGAAAGATCGCAAGCACCAGTAACAGGCAGGATTTGGCGGTGCCACTGCGCAATGGCGATAGATGAACGGCAAATGCGGGGCGTTCGTTCAATTCTGCAAATCCATCAGTCCGAATAATCTCTTCGCAGAGCCATGCAGGCACTGCTGGTTTCGAGCGACCTGGCGCAGGAGTTTATTGCACCGCATTCAGAAATCCGCACAGGCTTCGGCCCCGTGCCATCCAACACGGTAGGGAACTTCCGACTGTAATTGATCTTACGGTCCTCCGCCAACACCGCCATCTTGCTTCCAAAATGGGCTGCCCACGGCGATTCCGTGGTGAATCCCGGGCGGCTGGACAGTGTGGACAATTTCTCGCATGAATGACGAAACAAAAAAATATCCTCGGGCCGCGATCACTGTGCTTCGCAGCGAAGTGTGATCGCTCGGAAACATCGGGAATGCTCAGAATTTTCGCAACGTTCTGCCTCCTCATTGGGGCAGCTCCAGCGCTGGCCGGCGAGACCTTGCGCATAGGCTTGCAAAGCACCGGCACCTTTGCCTGGCAACTGGATGTGATCCGCCGCCACGGCCTTGCCGATAGCGCCGGCCTGGATTTGAAGATCAGCGAATTCGCGTCGCCGGACGCGGGCAAGCTTGCGCTTAACAGTGGTTCGGTCGATCTCGCCGTTGTCGATTGGCTCTGGGTTGCCCGAGCGCGGGCGCTTGGCGCCAAATTGCTGTTTTATCCCTATTCCAGTTCGGTCGGCGCCGTCATGGTGAAGGGCGATTCGCCGTTGCAGAAGATCGGTGATCTCAAAGGCCGGGTTCTCGCGATTGCGGGCGGCCCGCTCGACAAAAGCTGGCTTATCGTCCAGGTGGCTGCGATCCGCCAAGGCATCGATCTCAAGCGCGAGGCGACGCTTGAATACGGCGCCCCGCCATTGATCTTTCAGAAATCGCAGCAGAACGAGGCCGAAGCGAGCCTCAATTTTTGGAATTTTTGCGCCAGGCTGGAAGCGATGGGCTATCGCCGGATCCTCGACGTGCGTGATGCGGAAGCGGCGCTGGGCCTGAAGGAGCCTGTCGCGCTGATCGGCTACGTATTTTCTGAAGCATTCGCGGCCACTCACAAGAGCACGATCGATCGCTTCATTGCGGTCGCGCAAAAGGCCAACGACATCATGCTGCGGTCGGACGAGGAATGGGATGCCCTGCGTCCCCTGATGAAGGCAGGCGACGAATGGACGTTCAAGGCATATCGCGATCGGACCAGAGAGGGGATGCCGCTGCGGCCGATAGCCGCGGAAGAAGCCGACGCCCGCGCCCTTTTCAGCGCGCTCGCGAGCGTCGGCGGCCCGGAGCTCGTAGGACCGTCGCAAGAGCTTGATCGCGGCCTTTACTATCAACCCTCTCCGGGCGGGGATTGATCGTTGCCGAGGATTTATTCACTGGCCGCCCTGATTGCGTTTTGGGCCCTTGCTGCGGCATTCGCTCAATCGCGGCTGCTGCCGGGCCCGCTGACGATCGGCACGGCAATCCTCGCAGACATCCGTTCCGGCGAGCTGCCATTTCAGATGGCGTGCACGCTCGGCCGTGTGATCAGCTCTTTCGCGATCGCGATGCTGCTCGGGACTATCATGGGTTATGCGATGGGACGGTCGAAAACGGTCGATCGATACGCCGATCCATGGCTCATCGTGCTGATTAACATGCCGGCGCTGGTGACGATCATATTCGCGTATATCTGGATCGGTCTCAACGAAACCGCGGCGATCCTGGCCGTCGCGATGAATAAACTGCCGAATGTGATTGTTGTGGTGCGGGAGGGGGCCCGTGCGCTCGATCCCGGACTCGACGAAATGGCCAAGGCCTTTCAATTCACCTGGTTCTCAAGGATTCGTAACGTGGTGATACCGCAACTCGCTCCCTATCTGGCGGCGAGTTCGCGTTCCGGTCTCTCGATTATCTGGAAGATCGTGCTTGTGGTCGAGTTGCTCGGACGCCCCAATGGCGTCGGCTTTGTGCTGGGTTCGGCGTTCTCGCTGTTCGACATGGCCAAGATACTAAGCTATGCGATCTCCTTCATCGTGCTTATGCTTCTGATCGAAAGCTTCCTGGTACAACCGCTTGAACGACGCGCAATCCGCTGGCGACGCCGCCCCGCTTGAGCTTCGCATCGATGCGAAGACTTACCTGTCGGCCGACGGCACGCCAGTCGAGGTCGTTCGTGGTCTGGACCTTCGGCTCGAAGCGGGATCGTTCGGCGCGCTGATCGGCCCTTCCGGTTGCGGCAAGACGACGATCCTGAGGATCGCAGCTGGGCTTGATCCGGATTTCCGCGGTCAGGTCCGTACACCGGGGTTCGGACGTCTCGGGATTGTATTTCAGGAGCCTCGCCTGCTGCCCTGGCGCACCGTCGAGGACAACATCCGGCTCGCACTGCCTGCGCATGAAGCGGCCCGCGATCTGACAGATATGATCGAGATCCTTGGCCTCGGCTCCCATCTGGCCCGATATCCCGGCGAATTGTCGCTGGGACTGGCACGCCGCGCGGCTATTGCCCGCGCCTTTGCAGTGCGGCCGGATTTCCTTCTGCTCGACGAGCCTTTCGTTTCGCTCGATGAAGCCGTTGCCACCCGGCTGCGCGACGAACTGGTGGCACTGACGACGCGGACCAAGGTGACGACGCTGTTCGTGACCCATGACCTGGCCGAGGCCATCCAATTGGCGGACCGTTTGTTTTTTCTGTCCGACCGGCCAACACGCATTCTTCTCGAGAAGTCATTGCCGCCGCCGCGGGGAACGCGCAGCAGAGACGTCATTGCATCCATCAGCGATGAAATGCGAACCGCTGTGGCGCGGGCGACGACGTATGCCGGAGGCGGAGGCTAGTCTTTCACGTCACAGCAGCCGGCTCTCAATCGCGAAGCGCACCAGTTCGGAGGATGAGCGCAAGCCGAGCTTCTGACGGATGATCGACGACGTATTGGCAATCGTCTTGTAAGATGAATGAACCAGCCATGCGATCTCAGAAAGACTTTTTCCTGCGCTGAGCAAGCGCAGTATCTCGATCTCGCGAGATGTCAGTTTCGACAGCGGACTCTGGGCGAACGCAGGTCCTGCAAATGCAATGCTTTGCGCGATCGCCGGGGGCAAATAGACACCGCCTTTTCCGACCTCACGGATGGCCTCAACGAGGTCGCACGGGTCTCCGGACTTCGAGACATAGCCCTTGGCGCCGACTTCGATCGCGCGCGCGGCGAATATCGGATCGTCGTTCATGCTGAACATGATGATGCGCGCGGACGCGGCGCGCGCCAGAATGCGCCGCGCCAGTTCGAATCCCGATACGGTCGGCAGGTTGATATCGAGAACGCAGACATCGGGCTGTTCGGCGACAAACACACGCTCGCCGCTCTCCGCGTCGGACGCCTCCAGTATTACGATCTCGGAGTCGCCCGCGAGCAATGCACGGCAACCGGAAGCCACGATGGGATGATCATCTACGATCAGAACACGCATCGGCGTTGGCCCCAATACCGCGTCAGTCCAAGTTGTTGCATCGCATCAAACTGAATCAAACATCCGCCATCGCTGCGCTTCTGCCGGTTATGCATCCCAGGCATAATTGCGGTACGGTTCAATTAGATAGCCGACTTTTTTATCTGTCAACGCTCCTCTCGATGGGGATCAAGGCAGTGCCGTATTGGACCAATGCTATGTGGCAGAAACTATCGTTGCGCGCCCGGCTCAACACGATTCTGGCGCTCATTCTCACGCTCGGTCTGGTCATCAATATCGCACGGCTTGTGCTGGAGGCCGCGCCGCGGGTTCAGGCCGAAGACCAGAGCGTGATACGGCTGGCGCGCGAATTCATCGAAACACTGGTCGCTGGCTTGAACGAAACACCGGACCCCGATGCGAGGCTGAATCAGATCATTTGGGATCTCAACCGGCTGCGTCACGTCAGCATTACGCGGCAGGACGATGCGAGCGAGGTCAGGCCCTTGACGGGCGGCGCCGGCGACGATGGCGAGCCGTCTTCGGTGCCCGCGTGGTTCGTCGCCCTTATCCACCCGGAAAAGACCGCGGTGAATGTCCCGATTTCCATCCATGGAAAACCGGGATCGCTGGTCATCACCTCCCATCCGAATGACGAGATGGCTGAGATTTGGGACGGCATCGTTACCCAACTCCAGGTCGGCTCCGCGATCGCGGTCGCTCTTTTTCTGATCACGATGATGGTGGTCAACCGGGCGCTCACGCCAATTCAGGCGCTTTCAGAGGCGATGACGAATATCGAGGCCGGCGGCTATGACACACGCGTCAAACCCGGAGGCGCACCCGAATTGGCCGCGATCTGCAGCAAGCTGAACCATCTGGCGGCCACCTTGGGAGACGCCGTTGAAGACAAGAGACGGCTGGCCGAACGCGCCATCTCTCTGCAGGATGTGGAACGTAAGGAGATTGCACGGGAGCTGCATGACGAATTCGGCCCCTATCTTTTCGCGTTGCGGGCGCATGCCAGTTCGCTGATGCGGATCGCGGACGCCCGCGAACCGGACACGGATGCCCTGCGAAAGCATGGCGGCGCCATATTGGAGCAAGTAAACGCCTTGCAGCAATTCAATCGGCGGGTTCTGGAAAAGCTGCGGCCTGTGGGACTGGCGGAGCTTGGCCTTCGCGAAGCGCTCGGCGCTCTGCTGCGGCTGTGGCGCGAGTCTCATCCCGCTGTGGTCATCGAGATGACCGTTTCGCCGTCGCTCGGCGGGACTGGAGAAACGGCGGAGCTGACGATCTATCGCATCATCCAGGAAGCCCTGACGAACGTCTTCCGGCACGCCCGCGCGACGCGTGTCGATATCGCTGTTGAGCCGGCGCCCCGCCGGTCGGGAATCGCGCCGATCGAGGCGGAGGCGATCATGGTGAGCATACGCGACAACGGCGCCGGCCTGCCGACCGACCATAAGCAGGGTTTCGGCATGATCGGGATGCATGAGCGGGTGCTGGCATTGGGCGGCACCATGACCGTGGCATCGACAAATCGGGGGGTAACCGTGGAAGCCCTGGTGCCCTGCGGATTGCAGCAACTCCAAATATTTCAGCCGACGTAAGCCGTCACGAGGCGTCGCGGGCTTGGCCGCCGCTCTAATTGACGGCGGGATTTTGTATTATTACCGTAACCCGGCCTAAGCGAGGAACTCGTGTTCGCCGGCGGAGTTCTCGCAGCGAATAATCGGAACCGGAAAGGGTCACGCCATGATGTCGCGTCGGACGGTCGTTTTTTCAATAACGGTTGGGACGTTGCTCGCCACCATGCTGCCGGCCCTGGCGAAATCCCGCGGTATGAACCTGATCCGGATGCTCGACACCGATAATGACGGCACGGTGGACCTCGCGGAAGCGAAGAAGGCGGCTTCGGCAGTGTTCGACAAGCTGGATCGCGACAAGGATGGCACGCTGGACCAACGTGAACTTGCGCGGCGGTTGTCAGCCAAGGAGCTGGCTGCTGCCGATCCCGATCACGACGGTACGCTCACCAAGGACGAGTATCTTGCCGTCGTCGAGCAGCGCTTCAATGCCGCGGATCCAGATCATGACGGAACGCTGGACGCCAAGGAATTGAATAGCAGCGCGGGCCGGGCCCTTTTGCGGCTTTTGAAATAGTCACAGGACCAAGACTGGTAGCCTGATCGGCGACGTTGCCGGGTGATAACCGGTTCGGGAATTTATCCCGAATTGTCTCGGGAAAAAATCGGGCGGATAGCCCGGACCTTTTGTGGCTAGCGCAGTTCTATCGGCACACTAGTATCATCCTCAACCTAGCCGGCGGACACCAGAACAGCCGGAGCGGAATGGGATGAGGGGATGGGCGCTCGATTGCTATGTGTCGTGTCGGCATCGATAGGCCTGTTTGCCGGGAATGAATGCGCTTACGCCCAGGATACGCCGGGCGCCGTTCAGGCTTTGCCGCCCATCGTGGTGACCGGAACGAAGCCAAGCATTAAACGCGGCCGCGACCAGAATGCGACCCGCGCCGTCAGGACCTTGACGAGAGTCCCGGTGTATCCAACCACGCCGCTGGCCGGCTCCGCCATCGATCCAGACAAGATTGCGGCAAGCGTCAATGTCGTCGACGCCAATCAAATCAAGCAAACGGGATCGCTGAACATCAGCGATGCCCTGGTGAAATACGTGCCGGGCATCATCGTCAATGAAGTTGCCGGCAATCCATTCCAGCCAGACGTGCAGTTTCGCGGCTTCGTCGCTTCGCCAGTGTCGGGCACGCCGCAAGGGCTTGCGGTGTACCAGAACGGGGTTCGCATCAACGAAGCGTTCGGCGACACCGTCAACTGGGATCTGATTCCGACCGCCGCGATAAAATCCGTCACCGTGGTGACCAACAATCCCGCGTTCGGGCTGAACGCGCTGGGCGGGGCCGTCAATGTGCAGATGAAGGATGGCTTTAACTATCACGGTGCCGAAATCGATACGATGGGCGGCTCGTTCGGGCGAATCCAGAGTTCAGCGCAGTGGGGCAAGCAGGTCGATAATTTCGCCGTTTATGGTGCGCTAGAAGCCCTGCACGACAACGGATTTCGAAACTTCTCGGCATCGAACGTCCGGCGCTTCTATGGCGATGTCGGCGCCAAGAACGAGCAGGCTGAATTTCATCTCAATATGGGCGTGGCTGATAACGATTTCGGCGCGGCAGCGACGGTTCCGAACGAGTTGCTCCAGCAATATTGGGGCGCGACGTACACCACGCCGCAAACATCAACCAACAAGGTTGGCTATGTCAATTTGACGGGGAAGGTCGAGGCCACGCCGACCTGGACCATCGAGGGTGTGGCGCATGCGCGAGTTTTCGATCAGAAGACTCAGGACGGCAACCCGACCGGAACTCAGCCGTGCGGGGCCGATCCGACGCTGCTTTGCTTTGGCGACGGCAGCACGCCGGCAAATGGTCTGAACGGGACTCAGCTAGCCAATCCCTTCGATCCGAGTGCCATACTCGGCGAAATTGATCGAACGACGACCCATTCGACGACGACAGGCCTGTCGTTGCAGGCGACCAATACCGACCGGTTGTTCGGGCACAACAATCATTTTGTGGTCGGAGCCAGTTTCGATTACAGCGTGACCAACTTCTCGGCCAGCGCCGAACTCGGCACCACCGGTTCGAACTATGTCGTCAGTGGCAGCGGGATCTTTCTCGGTCAATCCGGCGATCCGGTTTCGATCGGACCGGTCTCGCTCCGCACCACTAACCAGTACAGCGGGCTCTATGCACTCGACACCTTCGACGTCACCAATGCATTTTCGATCACGGGCGGTGGCCGCTTCAATGTCGCCAATATCAGCCTGCAGGACCAGATCGGCAGCGCGCTGAACGGCAGCGATACCTATACGCGATTCAATCCGATTATCGGCGGCACCTATAAGATCACGCCGGGATTGACGGCCTATGCCGGTTACTCCGAAGCCAACCGGGCGCCGACCCCGCTGGAGCTGGAATGCGCCGATCCCGCGCATCCCTGCGTCGTCGCATCGTTCCTCGTCTCCGATCCGCCGCTGAAGCAGGTGGTGTCCCGTACCGTGGAAGCCGGCTTGCGCGGCGCGCAAGAGCTGAACATCGGTACGCTCGGATGGAAGCTTGGCGTGTACCGGGCTGATAACACGGACGACATCCTCGCAATTCCAAGCCCGGTCTTGCAGGGATTTGGCTATTTCCAGAATGTCGGCTCGACCCGCCGCCAAGGCATTGAAGCCGAAATGAATCTCAAGTCGAGCACACTGCAGCTATACGCCAACTACACCCTGGTGGACGCGAGATTCCTCGATGCATTGCAGGTAGGCTCCAATAGCCCTTTTGCTGACGAGAATGGCAACGTGCAGATCCTGCCGGGCAATCAAATCCCGGCAGTCCCTCGCCACCGGATCAAGGCCGGCTTCGATTATTCGATCACCGACGCCTTCAAGGTCGGAGGCGATGCTCTTTTCGTCAGCAGTCAGTATTTCGTCGGCGACGAATCCAATCAGGCCCCGAAGCTGCCGTCCTATGCCGTTTTCAACCTGCACGCATCCTATCAAATCAACAAGACGTTCCAGATCTACGCGCGTGCCGACAATATCTTCGACAATCGCTACGCGACTTACGGCACCTTCTTCGATACCGGCGCCGTTCCCAATTTCGCCAATGGCGGCGCGCCCTTCACGGATCCGCGTTCGCTTAGTCCGGCGCGGCCGCGCGCGTTCTACGCAGGCGTGAAGGCTACTTTCTGAATTTGCAAGGATACCTTATTCAGCCCGCCGGGCTGTTGCGGCGGGCCAGGAAACCGCGGGCCGGATCGTAGGCCAGAATGGCGCCAAACAGAAACACGACGGTACACCCGAGAACAACGCTCAGCGAGACCCATGCCACTTGCTCATACATTGCAAAGCGGATCAGTTCGGTCGCATGTGTAAAGGGATTGAGCTCGCACACATAATACAGCAGAGGGCTCGATTCCTTGACCCGCCATAGCGGGTATAGCGCCGATGAGGCAAAGAACATTGGAAAGATCACGAAATTCATGATGCCGGCAAAATTCTCAAGCTGCTTGATCAGCGACGAGACCAGCATTCCCAATGCTCCGAGCATGAACCCGCTGAGCAATAGCGCCGGCAACAGCGCCAGATAGCCAAGTGGAGGTGCTTCGATGTCCCAGAACCAGGCGATCAGCAGGAAGGCATAGGCTTGCAGCACGGATACCAGCGTGCCTGCCAAAAGCTTCGATGTGAGCAGCCACCAGCGCGGGAACGGGCTGACCAGCAGCGTGCGCATTCCGCCGGTCTCCCGGTCATAGACCATCGTGAGGGACGATTGCATGCCGTTGAAAAGCTGGATCATCGCGATCAGTCCGGGCGCGATGTAGACCTCATAGAGGATGTAAGTTTCGTATGGCGGGATGATCGAGACGCCAAGCACCTGCCGAAATCCGGCGGCAAAAATGAAAAGCCAGACCAAAGGACGCACCAGCGCGGAGACGAAACGTTCGCGCTGATGGATAAAGCGCAACGCTTCACGCCAGACGATGCCCTTGAGGCAGATAAAATACTGCGCCAGCGAGAAGCTATGTCGGTCCGTTGTTTCGGCGGTCGCCGTCATCTGGCTGTTTCCAGTTCATCCTGGTCGGCCGCCCCGGTCAGCCGGTTGAATGCGTCGCGCAGATCGGCGCCACCTGACTTGCCGACGACGTCGCCGAGTGCGCCCTGCGCCAGCACGATGCCTTTATGCAGGACTGCCACGTCGTCGCCCGCGCCGGCTTCATCGATGAGATGCGTCGCCCACAGCACGCCAATACCCTCGACCGTCGATAACCGGCGAACGTGATCGAGAATGTCGGCGCGCGCCTTGATGTCGAGGCCCACCGTCGGTTCGTCCAGCAGAAGCAGGCGGGGCTGGTGCAGCAGCGCGCGGGCAATCTCAATACGACGCATTTGCCCGATCGAGAGATTTCCAACGCGATCGAGGCTGCGATCGGTCATTGCCACGCGGTCCAGAACCTGTGCGATCAGTTCATTGGCCCGCTTGCTGCCGATGCCATGCAGCGCAGCGTGATACATCAGGTTCTGCCGGACCGAAATATCGATATCAAGCGCGCGAGACTGAAAGACCACGCCGAGCTTGCTCAAGGCCGCGCCGGGTTCGCGCGCGACGTCGTGCCCGAAAATGCGGATTTGACCCGAGCGTATCGCGTAGAGACGTGTGATCAACGAAAACAGCGTCGATTTCCCGGCGCCATTCAATCCCAACAGCACGGTAAAAGACGACTGCCTGACCGTCAAACTGACGTCATTGAGTGCGACCCGCGCGCCATAGCGATGGCTGACGTGGTCGATCTCTAGTGCGGGGGTCTGAGCGAGATCGAATGGTTTCATTACCATTCCCGAAAGCTCCGAGCCGATCCACGGAGCCGACAAATAGATATTTCGGAGCCCTGTGCACTGCACCATCGACCGTCGGTGAAATGTGTCATGCCGATCATTTGCGACGCGCAGACTCTTTGGGGGTCGATATCGATCATTTAGCCCGCTGCGCTGTCTGCATGCAAGATCAGTGGCGGCGCGTCGAGTTTTAGCTACTACGAAAAGCTAGCTTTCGTCGACGCATGCGTCGCCAGGCTCAAGCTTGACCTCGATTGGTGATCCTGACAAAATTGTCGAACTGGCGCAGCGCAAGTTCGCCATTCGATTGAATACAGAACTACGGATGGGCCAGTGAAAAATCTTCCGGTTTACGTTTTCGCCGCCTTCGCACTTGCGAGTTCGGCAGGTGCCGCTGCTGCGCAGGACGCGGCGCTTGGCGAGAAGGTGTTTATCAAGTGCAAAGTCTGCCATCAGATAGGCGAGGGCGCGAAGAACGCCGTCGGGCCGGTGTTGAACGGCATCGTGGGCCGCAAGGCCGGCACCTATCCGGACTACAGCTACAGCGATGCCAACAAGAACTCGGGCCTCACCTGGGACGAGGCGACGCTGAAGGACTATCTGAAAAATCCTCGCGCCAAGGTTCCGGGAACCAAGATGATTTTCCCCGGTTTGCCGAAGGATGAGGACATCGACAATGTCATCGCCTATCTCAAGCAGTTTGGGGCTGACGGCAAAAAGTCCTGAGCGGCGGCGCCTTGGATCGATTGAAGCAGCTCAACGCTTCGCTTCCTGCATCACGCAGGGACGACGAAAGGCGTTGACCATGGCTTGCTTGCGCAGCTTCTTCGTATCAAGCGTTTTTTTGGCGGCCGCAATCGTCGCGATGGTCCCGCATGCAAGAGCTGATGATCTCAATGACTATCCGACATCGGCGCGCGCAGACTATGTTTTCGGATGCATGAAGGCCAATGGCGAAACGCAGGAACTTTTGCAAAAATGTTCGTGCTCGATCGATGTGATTGCGTCGATTATTCCTTACGACCGTTACGTGGCCGCCGAGACAATTCTCTCGATGTCCCAGGTCACAGGACCTGTCGGTTCGGAATTTCGGTCGACCGAGCCTGCGAGGCTGGCGTTGCAGGAATTCCGCCGGGCACAAGCGGAAGCAGAAATCCGCTGTTTTTGAGCGGATCGTTTTGGGAATACGCCGCTATAACATCGATTTTTCAATCGGCCATTCGTCCTTGAACTGGTCCTTGCTTGTGTCGGTTGCTTCAACGCGGAAATTGGCGGCGCCATTGGGCTTGTAGTTGAAGCGGATGTTCGGATCTTCCGAGATTGCGATCCCGCCTTCCATCGCCACCACGAGATCGTCGCCCTGCCAGACCTTGAGGTTCTCGATAAAGAACGGCGGTATGTAAAGCCGCGTCAACTGATCCATCTGCAGACCCGAATTCTGTGGATGGCGCAGCATGATCTGGGCTTCGGGCTGGGCATCGGCCTCGGACCGGAAGTTGCGGAATTTCATCTGTCCGAGCACTGACTTGGTGGCGTCGGCATTCGATGCAGCCGGGGCGGAGCACCCTCCGGACGCTTTCACGAAAGTCTTGACGCCGTAGAGCTTGCCATCGCTGAGTTCTGCAACGAGGCGCACATAGGAATAGGTGTTGACCCGGATGCGGGTTGAAATGGACGTCACGCCGGAGTGGGGACCGATCGTAAATGTTCCGGCGACGGGTGCGGGGTTTTCGTCGATGACGAGCGTCAGCGATTGCAGTGTGCGCTTGTCGTCGCCGGTGAAGTTCACGCGCATGCCAATCGGCACGACAGCGGAATCTTCGGCGCGCCGCGGCGCATCAAGGATCACCAGGCCGGAGCCGTCGAGAATGGGGCGATCTTTGAAGATATCGCCTTTGATGCTGTTCCAGGTTTCTTCCGAAGGCTGATCCTGACCGGCAGTGGCAGCCTGAGCATGCGCCGACGGCGGCACCGCAAAATAAAGCGCAGCCGTCAAGGCCGGGACGATCACTCTGGAGAAAATCGACATGGTCGAATTCCTTTTCCACCATGAAACGGCGGTAAGCCTATATGAAAACGCTGCAAGCAACAAGGCGCGCCGCGGTCAGGCTGATTGAACCCCGTCATTCCCATTCGAGTTCGCCGAACGCCGCGATGACGTTGCGCGAACTATATTCGTCGAACAATTTCCATCGCGACTGCTCACTTCGCCCGGCCTCCTTCGCGGCCTTGGTAAGCGGTACTCCCTTGGCAATCAGGCCGCGCACTTCCTTGGCGAGGCTCTCGAAGTAGCGATGCTCGTCGGCGACGGCGCCACGCCAATCGCCGACGATCGGGCCATGTCCTGGGATAACGCGCTCGGCGGGAAGGCGCGATAGTTCCTGGAGGTCGGCGAGAAAGCCGCGAATGCTGCCGTCGATGACCGGCAGATGCTCGATGAACAGGAGATCGCCGGCAAACAGGGTTGAAGTTGCATGATCGAAGATCGTCAGATCATTGTCGGTATGCCCGGGCCGCCAGGCCTTCAGAGTCAATGTTCGCCTGCCGAGATCGATCTGTATTTCGTCATCGACGAGCAGCGTCGGCGGCACAATCCTCACTTCGTCGATGAGTGCGTCGCCGAGCACCCCACGAAATGCCTTCTGGTAAAAATCGCCCCGCGCCGCCATCGCACGCGGCAAATTCCTGTGTCCGACAAAAATGGTTCCGTCCCCGACGAATGCCGCGTTGCCAAAAATGTGGTCGGGATGAATATGCGTATTGATGACATAGCGAACCGGCTTGGACGTCACTGCGCGGATCGCGGCAAGGAGTCGCTCGCCTTCGCGCGTGCTGCCGCCGGAATCAACAACCGCTACCGCCTCGTCGCCGACGATAAAGCCGAGGTTGGCGGCGTCACCCTGATTTGTCTTCGTCATCATATCGATATTGCCGATGTGAACGTAGACGCCGGGTGCGACCTCTGAGGTGAGCAATGGTGTGAACGCGTGTTGCTCCTGCGCGCGGCCGTCGCAGGGAACCAGGATCACAATAAAAATTATTCCGAGGACGATGCCAGCGAAGCGCAAGGTTTGCAGTACGTATTCATTGCAATCGGCGACGCGCCGGGCTGTCGCGCGAAACGGAGGCCTTCGGCACATCGCCAGTTTCTGGCCCATCATAATTCTCTTATGGAACATTCTCTTGGAACCGTTCGCGGCATTCAAAGGTTCCCGCTTTCGTTGCAGTGCAAGAGAACGCAAATCATAACTTGCTTCTGCTTGAAGAGTTACCTAAACTTTTTTTGCTTCTGGCTTCATGAGCGACGGTGAATAGGGAGCCCGTTGTTATTGCGAAGACTCAAGTGGGCACTGTTCGCTGCACTTAGACTCACAAGCTGTGACACGATCACATGTCGTGACACGGTGCCGGAAAAATTCATCCAAAAGAGGGCGAAGACGTCCCGTGGAGAATGCGTGCGTTATCCAAGGAGCGTCAGCTACCCTCTAGGCAAATAAACCCAGGGAGGAAGCTAATGAATAAAATCTTAGTCGTTACAACCTCGATCTTTGGCCTCATGGCCATACAAGGGTTGCCGGCGCGCGCTGACGAGGCATTGGACAAATTGGCCAAGGACCCCAAGCAGTGGGTCATGCAGCAGGGCGACGACGCCAACACGCGCTATTCCAAACTCAATCAGATCAACGCATCCAACGCCAAGAAGCTGCAAGTCGCCTGGACATTTTCAACCGGCGTGCTTCGCGGTCACGAAGGTGGGCCGTTGGTGGTTGGCGACGTGATGTATGTCCATACGCCGTTTCCAAACACGGTCTATGCGCTTGACCTGAATAACGAAG
>JAQGKC010000260.1 GCA_028290305.1 Bradyrhizobium sp. | reverse complement strand
GGCGGGTTCGACCGGTCCAGATCTGCGGATAATTTGCTGTCTGAAAAGACCCGCCGGTTCACGCCGGCGGGTGTTCTTTCATCGATCACGCCGGAAGGGGCGTTACGCGCCTCTCGTGCACATGATCGGCTCACGGAACAGCGGCAGACCGTGCCTTACGTTTGGATGTACCCGGACGAGGAGCGGTAAACTCCAGGGTTTTCCCTGGAAGCGCGCCATGGAACGGAATTCAGCCCGGGACCGTTGGCTTCAGTCCGCGAAAGACGGGAGGTACGCATGGCTCAGAAAGCCAATTTGACTCTGGTCGACGACAAGTATGAGGCGGATCGCCTGGAAGCCGAGAGGCGCTACCGGGAGATGTATGCCCGATTGGAAGCAGGTTTGATCGATACCTCCCGATCATCCGACCCGGTGCCAACCATTGAGCATAAACACCGGCAAGGCCTATCGTTCTGGCAGGCAATCAAGACGGTGTTCAAGTAGATCAGGAATTCTCGATGACCAGCAAATTGGCAATAAGTTTGGTCTCTCTCGGAACAATAATCGCCTCGGTCACGGCTGTGGTTATGCCGGGGCCTGCGAGCGCATCGCCGCTGTCCAGTACGGTGGAACAGCCTCGCGCGGTTTGTGGTCCACAGGGTTGCCTGCCGCCGAACTACTTCGCTGGGCGGCCTTCCGGATCAACGCTGCCGCATTACTTCGGCGGTTATACGCGGCCCCACTACTTCGGTGGCTATGCCTATGCCCGATCGCGACCGCACCAGTTTGGCTATACGACTCCGCACTACTTCGGCGAAGATACGGATGGATATCCATTGGGGCTATGGGATCGCCTTAAATCCAGACGATGAGAGGTAAGGTAGCTTAGACTCAGCGCCTCCGTGTTGGTTGCACGGCATTGCGGCTTTGTTTTCGCCGTTGTTCGCGAGATTGCTCGATCTCCCAAAATGCTCTCACTATACACGCGCCAAGACAGGCGGTGATCAGCATGAGAAGAATGGCCTGGTCGGCATCGGTAAGCGTGCTCATATTAGAATGCTGTTACCGTCTCGGCTAAGTTGGCAACGGGCCTTCATCCAAACAATAAAAAATTCAGAAGCGCATAGTACAACCCGCCAAAAACCGGCAGCGCAACGGCGACTAGGACGGCGATCCGTTCCCAGCTGACTGATTCCTCGTAACTGTTCGCCGTGCCCGCGTCTCCAAGGTATCGACCTTTAGAAAGCTCACTGGGTTCAAGCGCGCGAACGCCGACTTTTCCCAAGGTGTTCGGCACGGGAAAGCTCCACTAAGAGAACGCCGAAGGCGTGAAGCTGATGTAGGTCCGCAGTCCGCCGACACCATTAAATGAATTTTAGATTTCGGTCCGGCCAAAACGCTAGTAGGCGATGGGCCCATCCAGATGAGAGGTGAGGGCGCTGCCCGCTCATTCCCCGCCTGCCGCCTCAATTCATCAAGCTCTTCAGCGGTGTCATGAACCGGTGTCGAATGGTCTAAGGCGAGCCTTCCGTTGATCCGCCCCCAATCAGAAGCTCTCGATTCGAACGGACCGCCATCTTCGCTTGGCATATAGTCCCAATTAGGAAAGCTACCGCCGTCGAGTAGGTTTTCGTGGTCCGACTTCGTCAGCGGCTTAGCCGATGCCATAACCAGCAGCACTCCGTCACTTGAGCACCAGCGAACCGGGCAGAGCATCGCCCGCCGGCGCTCGTCGACTGAAGCGAAGAGTTTGGCCTCATATTGATTACACCGCCGGCCACGCGCCGCGTGCAAACTTCATTGCCCACCCGCGCGCGCCGCTATCGATCGCCGCATGCTGGCTAACGCGCCGAGCAATATGTCGCTACATCTGGCGCGATGCCGTCAGCGTGATCGAACGCGGCACGATCAGGCGGCAATGCCGCTTGGTTTGTATTTCTGGAGATAAACGTTTTGCCCCAAATTTCGCGCTCTTATAGCGCTTCATCGATTCGCGGCGAGGAAAACTTTTGCTGAGGATAGATGATCTCGAAAACAAAGTTAAAAGCCCTCAGAGGCGAGGCGGAACACAAGAAGGCGGTTTGGGGTACTAGCGTGAAGGGTTGCGTTCGCTTCGTTCATCTTGACCCGAGGGTTTTGCTCGATCTACTCGACGAGTTTGAAAGCCTGAAATCAAAACCCGCACTGCGGCGCCAGCCCAGACGGATGCGCGTTCCTTAGTCGGGAAAAGCTCGGTGGCCTTGCGGGCACTGGACCAAGTCTAGGATATCTTGCGGCATCTGGCGCGGTGCCGATCACCATCGTCGAACACGATGGCGTTTGCTCGATTCACACCGGCCGCAAGATCACTGGCACGGGCGCGGCCCGATGGTGGATCGCCGAACAGGACGCCGCGCATGTAGCCAGCGCGGCCCGTCAGTGCGCTGTCGATGCTCCACTGTGGCCATGGCGCGCTCTGCGGCCTCCTACGGGCGACCCTGACGCCTGACGATGTTGCGATCGGCCGGGCCGATGCCGCCGTCGCCAGTCTCGACGCCCTGATTGAACAGATGCGCAGGGATGTCACGCTCCGGGAATTCAATGCCCGTTACAAGGCGGGGCGCGCGGTGGCGCTGGCGCGGGGCGAGGGGTTCATGGGATTCGGGGTTGGCCACCGCGCGCCTAAAGCGCGCGGTGATCCCGCACCTGATCGGGCAGCAAACCGGGCCGATGCGATCCATCTTCGAGGAAGTGTTTCGGTGACCGCTGCTCCAAACGCACAACGCCACCAAAGCTAAATGATGCTGGTGGCGTCGGCATTAATCCGGACAGCGCAATCCCCCGATATCAATACGTGCGCACAGACCGTGTAAAGGTTCAAGCCCGGTAAAATACGGCCATGCACAGCGCTCGGTTGGACTGCATAGATTCACCGGCCGCGCAGGTGACGCTCAGGGCACGGCCCCGCCTTGGTATTGGGGGCACCGGGGGCGGCGGGACCGTGCAGGCCGCCACTTGTGTTCCAACAGGAAGCGACCCGACCCTAATAAACGCGGTTTTTTGATAAGGCGTCCTGCGACATGATGGCCATATTCGCACCGCTGGTGCGCGAAAGCCGCCCGTGAGGGCTTGCTTATTGCCTGCCTGGCTGGGGGTGCCGCGGTGGCTCCGTCGGCCGAGATGGGAACGGTGGCCGGAAGGTTCTGCTTTACGTTCGGTCATTTCCCCTTCGCCTTCATTTTCCATCGGCTCATGATTGGGCTCAACGTTCTTTTTTTGGCGAAATGCAAACCTAATGAATCCGAACACCACCAAGACGGCTCCGGCTACAATCAACCAATGCGGATATTGCATCGCTGCGAGCCTCCCTATTTCTTCGCCGTCAGCGCCTGCTCGACCGGCCTGCTCACTTTGAAGGTTGAACCTTCGGTGCGCCTTTCCGAACGGGCGGCTGGCCGCGCCGGCTTCACCAAATCGATTGAAACAGCCCAGCCGCTCATCCTCCTCTTTCAGGAATTTGCAATCGGCGACCACCTTTGCAGTTGGCGGTTTTGCTTTTGGATCTGGCGGCACGACACCATCGTAGCAATCGAGCCGGTCTTTCGATGGCTCTTCTATAGTCAGGCAAACCTCGCAATTTATCGATTTCCGTTGGGCATTAACATCCACACCGGACCTTTAGAATGAACGTCAAGCGCGCGTTCCGCATGAGCGGCTAACGTCATGCCAGCTTTTGCCGCCTCCGCTTCTAACCGAGCTTTCAGGGCGGGCTCAACTCGCATCCATGACCAAAGTGGCCGCAGCCATGCAAACCGCGCCTGACTGACAAAGGTCGCTGATGCCGGGCGGCCTAATTCGTTTGAGCCTCGCCGCTTTCACCTGGCAGCCCGCAATCGCCACACGCACCAGCGAGTTCCTGAGACTCGGGAAAGGGCCATGCAAGCGCATCGGCCGGCCGTGGCGCTAGGCGCCGCGCTTTCTTCCGGCGTCAGGAGCGAGATGGTTGGGGTCGCTAGGGCGCTTGGGGTGACTTGTCGTTCGTATTTCCCTGCCAAGCCTTAGAGTGATCAGCAATCCACTTAACCGCGTCATGTTCCGTAATAAAGCCCTTGATTACTTCCGTTTCGCCATCGGGCCACAGAATATCGACACCCCAGCCAGAGCCAAAGGTGCCAGCCTGAAGGCCACCGAGCAGCCGATAGATACGAGCACTGCCGCGGGGAAGGCCTAAGTACTTGCTCTTTGTTCACAGAGGCGCGCGTCGACATAGAACCCGAAGCAAGCTCATGCGAGAATCGCGGAATGAGCGATTATGGAACGACCGCTCATGGCGCAAAGCTGCCGTTCATTCGTCGCGTGGCCGAACGACGCATCGACGCCTGCAGGGTCCCAGACAGAGCTAGGCCTGCGCCTCACCTGGCTGAGGCATGACCTCGATCGTCGATCTCAATCGTGGCAGTCATGCCGGCCGTGAGCACGATACCCGGGGGCACCTCATCGATATGGATGCGAACCGGGATGCGTTGGGCCAGGCGCACCCAGGTGAATATGGGATTGACGGTAGCAACCCCTTGATTGTTGGGCTGCGCGTTCGCAACGTTGATGGCGCGGGCGATGCTGTCGACGTGACCGCGCACGATCTGACTGTGGCCCATCAGCTTGATTTGAGCTGAATCGCCCACGCGGATAGGAGCAAGAGTCGTCTCCTCGAAATATCCGTCGACCCAGAATGAATCAGCGTCGACAAGAGAAATGGTGCTTAGGCCGACATTGACGTAGTCGCCAAGCTGCGCCAACAAGTTCGTCACATAACCGTCGACCGGAGCGAGAATGCGCGTGCGTTCGAGGTTCACCTCCGCTTGGTTTAGCTGGGTCTTGGCTTGCGCGAGACCTGCCTCGGCGCTCAGGCGCTGCGCTTTCAGCGTCTCGACTTGCCGCAGCGCCTGATTGAGGTTGTCCTGTGCAGACTGCGCCGACGCTTCCTGCTGATGCAGCTGGGACGTAAACTGCTGGGCATTTTGAACGGTGCCCCAGCCGTCCTTCGCCAGTTTTTGGTAGCGGTCGGCCTGTTGCTGTGCAAAAACGATGTCCGGTGACGCGAACGCGATTGCCGGACTTCAGAATGCTCAGCGGTCGTTTCGAGCCATCAGCGAGGCCGACGCTCGGAAGTGAAGTATGGGGTACTTGGTTTCCGACCTCAGTGGCCTAATTTGAATTTAGAGGTGGCCCGTTTTGGGTTATCGTGACGGCCAGACAGCCCGATCAGCAATTAGGGAGAAAGCTGCGATGCAATCTTTCTTCGGTTGGGGAATGCTCGTGCTCATGATCAGCCTCGGGGTTTTCGTCGCACTCGAATACACACCGAAGCCGTATTAGCGATGATCAAGGAAGTAAAATTCTTTCGGAAGCAGGCCGACAAAGCTGAACGCATGTCGCGTGCAGTGTCGGACGTCGAAGCCGTGCAGAATCTTTCCGCGTTAGCTCGGGCGTATCGAAGTCAGGCCGACACGCTGAAAAAATTAAAGAAGGCGAAGAAAAAAGGCAATAAACCGTGATGATGGTAGCGCGTGCGGATGTACCACGCGCCGTATAGTCGGGCCTCGGGAGTGATTCCGGGGCCTGATTTTTTTGCATTGCGCAAGCCGCGCGGCTCCTGATCCAAGGCCCATTTGAAGCACAGGCACGTGACAAGGAACAACGGCCACGCGACCGAGTTGCGCGTGCATTCTCCCACGCAGGACTGGCTTTCCTGTCAGATGACTGGGCCTTGCCCTGGGACACTGCGCTGCGGGATCTGGCCACATCGTACGGTCTCATCGAGGAGGTCGTCGCTGCTCCGCGATTACCGTGGCAGAACCCTTCCGTCGAGCATCTCATCGGTTCGATCTGCCGCGAATGTCTGGATCACGTTATCATCCTCAACGAGCGTCACTTGCGCCGCGTCCTGTCGGGCTATTTTCAATCATCGTGACGCCAGGACGCATCTCTCGTTCAACAAGGACTGCCCGGAGAAGCGGCCCATACACGGAGCTGCCGCAGGCAAGATCATTGCGTTCCCAGAGGTCATCATGGCTACAGCGCATCGCTGCATGAACTCCGCATGCTGAAGCGGTCCGCGCCTCGAACAGTCGCCCCGCGCGGCGTAGTAATCCGCTCCATTCGTTTCACTTTATGCAGCTGGAAAATGCCGCCGGATCTTCTTGGTCCAACGCGTTATACGCGTCCTATTGTAAACTCTGGCTCAATCTCGGTCAGGGTTCGCCCGCTGAGCGGAAGATGGCGATGGTGATTGGCCGGCCCTTGCTGAAGTTGAATGCCTCGACACGCGGTCCGCGTTCATAGCGCAGCCCAATCGCTTCTGCGCGCTGGGCAAAAGCGCTTTCCTGATGCGTTTCGATGAAGGCAAAACGGCAGTCGCCCTCGCGCAGGAAGTCTGCCGCTCCTGACGCATCGGTGAGACGGGTTTCGGTGCCGGCGAGAAAGACGAGGCTCGGCTCGCCGTACCCGGCGCTGGCGGCGACCGGATGCGTGCAACCGGACTCGCGCAGCACGCCAGCGAGCGCCACACTCGGGAACAGCGGGCCAAG
>JAQGKC010000250.1 GCA_028290305.1 Bradyrhizobium sp. | reverse complement strand
GCGCTGCGCGAGGCCATCGCGACCACCGAAACCCGGCGCGCGACCTATCTCGATCACGTGCCGGTCGATCGCTGGATGGAACTGATCGTCACGCCGGTGCCGGTGCCAACCCTGTTCGGCGGCACCGACAAATGCATGCTGATGACGTTCCACGATCAAACGCCGCTGCGCCGGGTCGAGGAAATGCGCGCCGACTTCGTCGCCAATGCCAGCCATGAATTGCGCACGCCCCTGGCCGCGCTGTCGGGCTTTATCGATACGCTGCAGGGGCCGGCCAAGGACGATGCCAAGGCCCGCGAGCGCTTTCTCGGCATCATGCATACGCAGGCGACGCGGATGGCGCGGCTGATCGACGATTTGTTGTCGCTGTCGCGGGTTGAACTCTCCGCCCACGTCCGCCCGGACACGCTGGTGGATATCGTGCCGATCATCCGGCAGGTCGCGGATGGGCTGGAGCCGCTGGCGCGGGAACGTCAGGTCGCGATCGATATCGATCTGCCTGACGCGCCGGTGCCGATCGCGGGCGATCGCGAGGAGTTGCTGCGGTTGTTCGAAAACCTGATCGAGAACGCGCTGAAATACGGCGCATCCGGCGGCAAGGTGGTGGTCTCGCTGGTCTCGGCGATATCGGGCGAAGGCGCGCCCGAAGTTCGCGTCATGGTGCGGGATTTCGGCCCCGGGATCGCGCCCGAACATCTGCCCCGGCTCACCGAGCGGTTCTATCGGGTGGATGTCGGCGACAGCCGCGCGCAGGGCGGCACGGGGCTCGGATTATCGTTGGTGAAACATATTGTTAACCGACATCGCGGCCGGCTTTTGATCGAAAGCGTGCCGAAAAACGGCGCTACTTTTACCGCCTGTTTTCCCCAGGCGAAGACCCCTGCGGCGGTCTAAAGACCAGCAAATTCAAATGCTTGTCATAGTCATCCAACTGTCACCAAACCTTCGTAAAAGCGGCATTGACCGCTCCTAAACGGGCGGCGTGAGCGCAATCGGGCGCGTCCGGCGCTTCGCTCACCAGATGGAGACCAAGCAATGAATTTCATGAAAGCTATCGTCGCTGCAGGCCTGGTCGCCGCGTCGACGTCGGCGTTCGCCGCGGATATTACCGGCGCGGGTGCGACGTTCCCGTTCCCCATCTATTCGAAGTGGGCCGATGCCTACAAAAAGGAGACCGGCAACGGTCTGAACTATCAGTCGATCGGCTCCGGCGCCGGCATCAAGCAGATCCAGGCCAAGACTGTGACGTTCGGCGCCACCGATGCGCCGCTAAAGGCCGATCAGCTCGAGAAGGACGGCTTGGTGCAGTGGCCGATGGTGATGGGCGCGATCGTTCCCGTTGTGAACCTCGAAGGCATCAAGCCGGGCGAACTCGTGCTGTCGGGCGAATTGCTCGGCGACATCTATCTCGGCAAGATCACCAAGTGGGATGATGCCGCGATCGCCAAGCTCAATCCGAAGCTGAAGTTGCCGACCGATGCCATCACGGTGGTGCGCCGCTCTGACGGTTCGGGAACGACCTTCAATTTCACCGACTACCTGTCGAAATCGAACGCGGATTGGAAGACGAAGGTCGGCTCCGGCACCGCAGTCGAATGGCCGGTCGGCGTCGGCGCCAAGGGGAATGAAGGCATTGCCGGCAACATCGGCCAGACCAAGAACTCGATCGGCTATGTCGAGTACGCCTATGCCAAGCAGAACAAGCTGACCTACGCGGCCTTGATCAACAAGGCCGGCAAGACCGTCCAGCCGACGGTCGCGGCATTCCAGGCGGCGGCATCGAACGCCGACTGGGCGAAGGCTCCCGGTTATTACGTGATCCTGACCGACCAGCCTGGCGAAGCCTCGTGGCCGATCACCGCGGCGACCTTCATCCTGATGCACAAGGAACCGGCCGATAAGGCGGCGTCCGCCGAGGCTGTCAAGTTCTTCAAATGGTCGTTCGAAAAGGGCGGCAAGATGGCCGAAGAGCTCGACTACATCCCGATGCCGGACCCGGTGGTCAAGCTGATCGAAAAGACCTGGTCGGCTGATATCAAGAGCTGAGTGGGCCTCGCGGTAACAGAAGCGCGCTCCCTCTCCATCCAACTCGGGTTTACCCGAGTTGGGCATCTCAAAGTGTCGAAGTCGAATATATTCGACTTCGATGGGGAGAGGGTTGGGGTGAGGGGTTACGATCTATCGATAGACCGTAACCCCTCACCCGGATCGCACCGGACAACGCTACGCGTCGCCCGGTCGATCCGACCTCTCCCTCTGGGAGAAGTGAAGCCGAACACGCGGACGTCCGGTTCAAAACTCGTGGACTAGGTTTCAAAGTAACTGGATTGTACAGACAGGGGATTGGCGTGGCAGACATGGCCGTTCAGAGCGATGTAATGGAAGCCGCCGGACCTTACGATCGCGCCAAGGCGCTCAACGCTTTCAAAGTCGGCGACGTCACGTTCTACTGGATCACCCGCATCTGCGCGATCTCGGTGCTGCTTATTCTCGGCGGCATCATCCTTTCCCTTATTGTGGGCGCCTGGCCGGCGATGAAGGAATACGGCTTCGCGTTCCTGTGGACGCAGCGCTGGGCGCCGTCGGCCGATCCGCCGGTGCTCGGTGCGCTCGGTCCGATGTACGGCACGCTGGTGACCTCTTTCATCGCGATGGTCATCGCCGTTCCCGTCGGTTTGGGTATCGCGATCTTTCTGACCGAGCTTTGTCCGCAGTGGTTGCGTCGTCCGATCGGAATAGCCATCGAGCTGCTCGCCGGCATCCCCTCGATCATCTACGGCATGTGGGGCTTCTTCGTGTTGGGTCCATTCCTGGCCTATACGTTTCAGCCGTTCATGATCGGATTGTTCGACGGCATACCCGTTCTCGGATCGATTTTCGCTGGTCCGCCGTCTTATCTCAGCCTGTTCAACGCGGCGCTGATCCTGGCCATCATGGTGCTGCCGTTCATCACCGCGATCTCGGTCGACGTATTCAAGACCGTGCCGCCGGTGCTGAAGGAAGCCGCCTATGGCGTCGGCTGCACCACCTGGGAAGTGGTCCGCAACGTGGTGATTCCCTATACCCGCGTCGGCGTCATCGGCGGCATCATGCTGGCGCTCGGCCGCGCGCTCGGCGAAACCATGGCGGTCACTTTCATCATCGGCAATTCATTCCGGATTTCGACTTCGATCTTCGGGCCGGGCACGACGATTTCGGCGGCGATCGCCAGCGAGTTCGCCGAAAGCGACGGACTGCATCAATCGGGCCTCATTCTGCTCGGCCTGCTGCTGTTCGTGTTGACGTTCTTCGTGCTGGCGGCGGCGCGGCTGATGCTGCTGCGGCTGGAAAAGAAAGCCGGGAATTGAGATCATGAATCCGATTTACGCATCCCGCCGCCGCGTCGACATCATCATACGCGGGCTTTGCGTGGCCGCCGCGCTGTTCGGCGTAACCTGGCTTGCCCTGATCCTGTTCACGCTGCTCTACAATGGCCTCGCCGGCATCAGCCTGCAGATCTTCACGCAAAATACTCCGCCGCCGGGATCGACCGAGGGCGGATTGCTCAACGCCATCGTCGGCTCGGTCATCATGACGGTGATCGGTGTCGGCATCGGCGCGCCGCTCGGTCTGTTCGCCGGCACCTATCTTGCCGAATACGGCAGGAACGACCGGCTGACCTCGATGATCCGTTTCATCAACGATGTTCTCTTGAGCGCGCCGTCGATCATTATCGGCCTGTTCATCTATGGCGCCATCGTGGTGCCGATGGGCGGTTTCTCCGCCTTCGCCGGATCGCTCGCGCTGGCCGTGATCGTCATTCCCGTCGTGGTGCGCACGACCGAAGACATGCTGCTGCTGGTGCCCAATCCGCTGCGCGAGGCGGCATCCGCGCTCGGCCTGCCGCGCTCGCTCGTCATCAAGCGAATTGCCTACCGTGCGGCGCGCTCCGGTCTCATCACCGGTGTGCTGCTGGCGACGGCGCGCGTCGCCGGCGAAACCGCGCCGCTATTGTTCACCGCGCTCAGCAACCAGTTCTTCAGTCTCGATCTGACCAAGACGATGGCCAACCTGCCGGTGACCATCAATAACTTCGTGCAAAGCCCGTATGCCTATTGGAAACAGCTCGCCTGGAGCGGAGCCTTGATCATCACGCTCACCGTACTTGCCTTAAATATTGGTGCTCGCATTCTTGGCGCCGAGAGGACCGCAAAATGAATGAGATTTCTGTTTCGATGAGTAACGCGGGCGGACCTGTTCCCTCGCTGGCATTGCCCGAGGCGCCGGCCAAGGTCAGCGTGCGCGGCCTGAATTTCTATTACGGCGAACACCATGCGCTGAAGAACATCAACCTCACGCTCGGCGCCAATCGCGTCACGGCCTTTATCGGACCGTCCGGCTGCGGCAAATCGACCTTGCTGCGGATCTTCAACCGGATGTACGACCTCTATCCGGGACAACGCGCCACCGGTCAGCTGATGCTCGATCAGACCAACATCCTCGACCCCAAGCTCGATCTCAACCTGCTGCGCGCGCGGGTCGGCATGGTGTTCCAGAAGCCGACGCCGTTTCCGATGACGATCTATGAAAACATCGCCTTCGGTATCCGGCTTTATGAGAAGATTTCCAAATCCGAGATGGACGGCCGCGTGGAAAAGGCGCTGCGCGGCGGCGCGTTGTGGAACGAGGTCAAGGACAAGCTGAACGCCAGCGGGCTCAGCCTGTCCGGCGGCCAGCAGCAGCGGCTTTGCATTGCCCGCACCGTTGCAGTGCGGCCCGAGGTGATCCTGTTCGACGAGCCATGCTCGGCGCTCGATCCGATTTCCACCGCCAAGATCGAGGAATTGATCCAGGAACTGGCGGAGGACTACACGATCGCCATCGTCACCCACAACATGCAGCAGGCCGCGCGCGTCTCCGACAAGACCGCCTTCATGTATCTCGGCGAGCTGATCGAATTCGACGAGACCAACAAGATATTCACCTCGCCGAGCGATCGACGCACCCAGGACTACATCACCGGCCGGTTCGGCTGAGGAGAAAAACATGGCTACTGAACATACCGCCAAGGCGTTCGACAGCGATCTGCAGGAATTGACCCGGTTGGTCGCCGAGATGGGTGGCCTCGCCGAGCGCATGATCGTCGAATCCGTCGATGCGCTGATCCGCCGCGACGTCGCACTGGGCAAGCGTGTCGTGGTCGCGGACGCCGAAATCGACAGCTTGCAGCGTGTCATCGAGGAACGCGCGGTGCTGACCATCGCGCGACGACAGCCGATGGCGGTGGACCTGCGTGAAATCGTCGGCGCCATGCGGGTCGCGACCGATCTCGAGCGGATCGGCGACCTCGCCAAGAACATGGGCAAGCGGGTCGCGGCGCTGGAGAGTGATTTCCAGCCGCTGAAGCTGATCCGCGGTCTCGAGCACATGACCGACCTCGTGCAGTCGCAGGTGAAATCCGTACTCGACGCCTACGCGGCGCACGATTTGCCGGCCGCCATGACGGTCTGGAAGGGCGACGAGGAAGTCGACGCGATCTGCACCTCGCTGTTCCGCGAACTCCTGACCTATATGATGGAAGATCCGCGCAATATCAGTTTCTGCATCCATCTGATGTTCTGCGCCAAGAACATCGAACGGATCGGCGATCACGCCACCAACATCGCGGAAACCGTGTTCTACATGATCGAAGGCCAGCAGATACTCGACAAGCGCCCGAAGGGCGACATGACGACGTTTGCCACGACCGTACCTGGAAACTGAGAGAAGGCTAGCACATGAGCGCGCGCATTCTGGTGGTTGAAGACGAAGAAGCGCTCACCACGCTTTTGCGCTACAACCTTGATGCCGAAGGCTACGACGTCGAAACGGTCGGGCGCGGCGACGACGCCGATACAAGGCTGAAGGAGCGCGTTCCCGACCTGATCGTGCTCGACTGGATGCTGCCGGGGCTGTCGGGAATCGAGCTGTGCCGGCGGTTGCGGGCGCGGCCGGAGACCAGGCAGTTGCCGATCATCATGCTGACCGCGCGCGGCGAGGAAAGCGAACGGCTCAGGGGGCTGGCGACCGGCGCCGACGATTACATCGTCAAGCCGTTCTCGGTGCCGGAATTACTGGCGCGTGTGAAGGGTCTGCTGCGCCGCGCAAGTCCCGAACGCCTCGCCACCATACTCACCTATGGCGATATCGAGCTTGATCGCGAGAAGCGCCGCGTCGCACGGTCGGGACGTCCAGTCGATCTTGGCCCGACCGAGTACCGGCTGCTGGAATTTTTCCTGGAGCATCCGGGACGGGTGTTCAGCCGCGAACAACTGCTCGACAGCGTGTGGGGCCGCGATATCTATATCGACGAGCGCACGGTGGATGTGCATATCGGGCGGTTGCGCAAATTGCTCAACCCGGGCCGCGAGCAGGATCCGATCCGCACCGTGCGTGGCGCCGGCTATGCGCTCGACGATCGGTTCGCGAAGGTGGAATAAAAACCATCCGCCGTTGCTAATTGTTTGAAACGAGCTGGAGCCCCAGCTGAGCATAACCACGAACGCGTGTGGTTATGAATCCCGGCGTTCGCCGGGACGACATCGTTGATATTGATCGTTACCGCGTCGGCTTCGGCGGCTGGCGGCGCCGGTCGCCGGCGGGTTGATAGGCGATCCGTGAATGGTGCGCGCAATAGGGCAGGCTGGTCAGCGCCTTGCCGCCGCAGAAGAAGAATTCCGTGCTGGAGGGATCGCCGATCGGCCAGTGGCAGGTAGCTTCATTAAGCTCCAGCAATGACAGGCGCTGGCTCATCGGCACCACGTTGTCATAGGCGATCGGATCCGGCTCCATCTCGACTTCGAAGGCGTGGGCCAGCGCGGTATTACCGCGCGAGACCGGACGCGAAACCCGCATCATGTGCTGAGCCGGGCGGGCCTTGCGTTGGCGCGGCGCCGCCGAGGAGGGGCTCTTGGCACGGCCGGAAAGGCCAAGCCGATGCACTTTGCCGATCACGGCATTTCGCGTCACATTTCCAAGTTCCGCGGCGATCTGGCTGGCCGAAAGTCCGGCTTCCCAGAGTTTCTTCAATTGCTCGACGCGATCGTCGCTCCAGGTCAATACCGTCATCGCACTCTATCCCTTCGTGTCGCGCCGGCCAGTCTGGGCAGCGCTGCGATGTCAAAGCCCCAAAAAATCCCTGCAGGCAGAATCCCTTAGCCCTCGCCGGGCGCGGAAAGCGCGCCCGGGCGTTTACGCCGAACACTGGGACCGTAAAGGATTAGAACTGCCGCACGAGATGTCGTACCCGACAGCCGAGAAGCTACAATATGCCGTGACTCCGGCGCAAGAGTCCGCGTAGTTGCGTCCACATGTTCCATCACCCAAGCATCGTAAATAAGCATCGCAATCGGATTTTTCCACGGCACCGGAAAACTACGGAAGCCGGCTGGCCTTCGGGTGACAGGTTGACAGTTATCGCCGCGGGCATAGAATGCTTGCCACGTGCCGCCCCGAAAAGGCGGCACGTTTTGTTTTTCCGGGGCTGGTTGTTGATGCGATCGCGCCAATGCGTTCGCTGCCGGTTCTAACCTTCAGTGATCGCCATGACCAAGAGCGCGACGTCGCATCTGCTTCCCGTATTCGCCAGAGTAGATCTCGGTTTCGAGCGCGGCGAAGGCGCCTGGCTGGTCGCAACCAACGGCGAGCGCTATCTCGATTTTACCTCAGGTGTCGCGGTGAATGCGCTGGGCCACGCGCATCCGCATCTGGTCGCGGCGCTGCAGGAACAGGCCACGAAACTGTGGCACATGTCGAACCTGTTCAAGAGCCCGGATGGCGAGCGGCTCGCGGCAAGACTGTGCGAAGCGAGCTTTGCCGACTTCGTGTTTTTCGCCAACTCCGGCGCCGAGGCAATGGAATGCGCGATCAAGATCACACGCAAATATCACGCCGCCAAAGGCCATCCGGAACGCTACCGCATCATCACCTTCGAAGGCGCGTTCCACGGGCGCACGCTGGCGACGCTCGCTGCGACCGGCTCGCCGAAATATCTCGAAGGTTTCGGGCCGCCGATGGACGGCTTCGATCAGGTGCTGCTCGGCGATCTCGAAGCCGTCAAGAAGGCGATCGGCCCGCAGACCGCGGGCATCCTGATCGAGCCGCTGCAGGGCGAGGGCGGCGTGCGCGCCGCACCGCATGCCTTCTTCAAGGCGTTGCGCCAGCTCTGCGACGACAACGGCCTGTTGCTGATCTTCGACGAGGTGCAGACCGGTATGGGCCGCACCGGTGAGCTGTTCGCCTACAAGCGCCTCGGCGTCACGCCGGATGTGATGCCGCTCGCAAAAGCGCTGGGCGGTGGCTTTCCGATCGGTGCTTGTCTGGCGACGGCCGACGCCGCTGAAGGCATGACACCGGGCTCGCACGGCTCGACCTTCGGCGGCAATCCGCTGGCGGTCGCCGCCGCAAACGCGGTGCTTGACGTGATGCTGGAGCCCGGGTTCTTCGAGCGCGTCCAGAAGATGTCGCTGCTGCTCAAGCAGAAGCTGGCTTCGGTGGTCGATCGCTATCCCGCTATCCTCGCGGAGGTGCGTGGTGAGGGATTGCTGATCGGTCTGAAGGCGGTGGTGCCGTCGGGCGATCTCGTGGCCGCGTTGCGCGACGAGAAGCTGCTCACGGTCGGCGCCGGCGATAATGTGGTGCGGTTCCTGCCGCCGTTGATCGTGACCGAGGCAGAGATCGAGGAGGCCGTGCAGCGGCTCGATCGCGCCTGCGTCGCACTTTCCGGCGAGCCGTTGAAGCGGGCGGCAGGGCAATGAGCAAAGCGTTGCGCCATTTTCTCGATCTCAGCGAAGTTCCGACCAAGGAGTTGCGCAACATGCTCGCCGCCGGCGTCGCCATGAAGGCGAAGCTGAAGGCACACGCCAAGCCGGTCAAGCCGCTCGAAGGCAAGACGCTGGCAATGATCTTCGAAAAGCCCTCGACCCGTACCCGGGTGTCGTTCGATGTCGCCATGCGCCAGCTCGGGGGCGAGGCCATCATGCTGACCGGGCAGGAGATGCAGCTCGGGCGCGGCGAGACCATCGCCGACACCGCCCGCGTGCTCTCGCGCTATGTCGACATCATCATGATCCGCACGCTCGAGCACGACACCCTGACCGAGCTCGCGCGCTACGCCACCGTGCCTGTGATCAACGGGCTGACCCGGCGCTCGCATCCCTGCCAG
>JAQGKC010000218.1 GCA_028290305.1 Bradyrhizobium sp. | reverse complement strand
CTGAATATGGGCAAGGTACTTGGCGGTGGATCCAGCATCAACGTCATGTGCTGGGCGCGCGGGCACAAGAATGACTGGGATTTCTTCGCGGCCGAGGCTCGGGACGCCGCTTGGAGTTACGAATCGGCACTGAACATCTATCGCCGCATTGAAGATTGGCATGGCGCGCCGGACCCAAAATATCGTGGGACGGGAGGACCGGTTTTTGTTCAGCCCGCGCCAGACCCGAACCCGGTGGCTCCTGCCATGCTCGAAGGCGCGCGCTCGGTTGGCATTCCGACCTTCCAAAACCAGAACGGGCTGTTGATGGAAGGCGGGGGCGGTGCCTCCATAATGGATTTGCGAGTCCGCGACGGAATGCGGCAATCCGTATTCCGTTCCTATGTTTTCCCCTACATGGACCGGCCGAACCTGACGGTCCTCTGCCACGCGCTGGTCACTCGACTCGTCTTGAGCGGCAAGCAAGCCAGCGGCGTGGAGATCGTTCGGGACGGAAAGGTTCAGCGGATCGCCGCCGGAGTGGAGGTCGTACTGTCGTTGGGCGCGATCCACACACCGAAGGTGCTGATGCTTTCCGGAATTGGTGACCAGACCGAACTGCAACGGCTGGGAATACCCGTAGTGCAGCACCTTCCGGGCGTTGGGCAAAACTTCCAAGACCATGTCGGCTTTGGGTGTGTTTGGGAGTATCCGCAAGCACTCCCTCCACGCAACAACATGGGTGAAGCGGTGTTCTTTTGGAAGAGCGATCCTGATCTCGATACCCCGGATCTGCAGACCTGTCAGGGTGAGATACCGATGAGCAGTGCAGAGACAGCAGCCCAATTCAGCCCACCCGCAGGCTCCTGGTCATTGTTTGCAGGCCTCGTGCGGCCGAAGAGCCGAGGCCGCATCCGCCTGACGGGTTCCGACCCACATGACCGCATCGAGATCGAGGCCAACACATTGGCGCACCCGGATGATATGAAGGCCGCGATCGCATGCGTCCAGCTTTGCCGCGAAATCGGCAACTCAGGTTCGCTGAGCCCCTTCGTCAAGCGGGAGGTGATGCCGGGCAATCTCAAAGGCGCGGCGCTCGAGAACTTCATCCGTGACGCAGCAAGCACCTATTGGCATCAGACATGTACCGCCAAGATGGGACGCGACGCGATGTCGGTGGTGGACGGCTCTCTCAAGGTCCATGGGATCGACAATCTTCGGATCGCCGACGGTTCAATCATGCCGCGCATCACAACCGGCAACACCATGGCGCCGTGCGTCGTCATTGGCGAGCGTGCCGCAGAGATTCTGAAGATCGTCACCGGCGTTTGAGGTCCTGCCATCGCGGTGGGTTGAAGACCGCCACGAATCATTGGCGCAGGGCCCAACCCAACTAAACCTCTGGAGTTTCTTTGATGGAAATCGACAGTCAAGCACTGACCACTTGCGATGTCTCTCAGGATGGAGGAGCAATTTCGCTCGGTTTCGTCGATACCACCGGCAACCCGGCCACCATCCGGCTCCCTCTAGATCAGGTCGGCGCGCTTGCAATGACGCTGCCGGGGCTGATCAATAAGGCGGTGCAGACGCGCTTCCGGGACCAAAGCCTGCGCTATGCGTACCCGCTCGCCTCATGGGTCATCGAGCAATCGTCCAATTCAACTCAAAACATGATCACGCTGCGGTCTGTGGACGGATTTGGCGTCTGCTTTTCCATCCCACGCCAGCAGCAGATTGAACTCGGCGAGGCGCTGCTGGTGCAATTCGCGCCGAAGATGACGCACCATGCAAACTAGCGCCGCTCTCAGAATCCATCGAATTCGTTCGGCTTGTGTGAGAGACAGTCTGGTCGTTCGATCTGGAGCGGTTCAATGCAAATTGGACTGATGGCGTTCACGGTTGCGCTGAGCCAAGGCACAGACGACGCAACAGTGCGCGCTAGTCCCAGTAGAGTAGGACGGCGCTGGCTCACGACATCGAACAGCCGGCAATCTAAACGCGTTCTGGACGCGTGCGGTAGTGTGACTGGGCATGCAATGCCAATGGTCGCACGAGAGCTAACAGAGAGTTTCGATAGTCTCTTCCCTGCTTGGAGGTCCGGCGAAGCGCCAGAGCCCGCGCTGCAGTGACTATGCGAATCCTGCTTGTCTTGGCAGTGAGCCTAGCATCACGGCCTCGATAGTGTTGGACCAGGCGTACGGTTCAAAACATCACCGACAATGACAGCACACCGATTACCGAATTTTCAACCGCACGGCAAGGGCTCATGGACGGTCTCATGGATCAAATCGGTAATAACTCCAGCTTTGAAAGAGAAGCGGTTGGTTCACTTGACCGGCGGCCGACCTGGCGGGTGTGGAGAGTAGCCGCAGTAGGCGTGGCTTTGGCTGTTATTGCCGCGTTCGCGTATCTGGGCTTTTCCCATCACAACGAAGCCCGAGCGGTCGCGCCGCAAGCGGCACTTCCACTCGTAACGGTAAGCAAACCGTCGCAGCGCGCGGTCGACACGCGGCTTGGATTTCTCGGGCAATTTTCTGCGGTCGACAGAATAGAACTGCGAGCTCAGGTTGGAGGTACTCTGACGGAGATCCACTTCAAAGATGGCCAAATTGTCCACAAGGGCGATCTTCTTTTCGTCATCGACCCGCGCCCATACGAAATCAGGCTTGCGCAGGCAAACGCTCAACTGCAGACGGCCAAGGCACGTGTTGCGTTCGCCAACAACCAGCTTTCGCGCGCACAATCGCTTCGGCGCAACGAGTTCGCGACCCAGGAGACGGTCGACCAACGTACCTCCGACCAAGACACGTCAGAGGCTGCGGTCGAGGACGCCAAGGCGCGCATACGCGATGCCCAGCTTGACCTTGAATACTGCCGCGTCACCGCACCCTTTACGGGACGCATCGGCGCCCGCCAGGTCTCGATCGGAAGCCTGGTCGCGGGCAGCCGTGCGGCCGTCAGTTCGACGACCCTGCTGGCGACGCTGGTTTCGCTTGATCCCCTCTATCTCGACTTCGACATGAGCGAATCGGACTATCTGACATTCGCGCGCGAACGCGCGCGCCACGCAGGCCCGCTCGCCGACCGGGTTTTGATTGGCTTAAGCGATGAGAATAGCCTGACGCGGGAAGGGACCCTCGATTTTGTCGACAATTCGCTCGATCGTTCGAGCGGGACGATTCACGCGCGCGCCACAGTGCCCAATCACGATCTTTTCCTCGCGCCGGGGCAATTTGCGCGGCTTAGCGTGACGGTCGCGCCGCCCGCGCAGGTCGCGCTGTTACCTGACTCTGCCGTCGTGCTCGATCAGTCGCAGCATCTGGTCATGACGGTTGCTGCGGACGGAACCGTAACGCCCAAGATCGTGCAAATCGGCGAGCTTCGCGGTGGACTGCGCGTCATCAGATCCGGCCTGGGGTCGAGCGACCGCGTCGTGGTCGACGGTCTGGTACGAGCCATCCCGGGCACAAAGGTCGCGCCCGAAGAAGGCGCGATCAGCTATGACGCCGCCGCCGACGGCCACGGTTAGGCCAAGCCTAAAACAGGAGCCCTCCCGTGCGCCTTTCACACGCCTTTATCGACCGGCCGATTTTCGCCACCGTCCTGAGCGTCTTCGTGACGTTGATCGGACTTGGTGCGCTCGCCACCTTGCCGGTTGCGCAATATCCGGAGATCGTGCCCCCTACGGTCCAGGTCACGACGTCGTACCCAGGCGCATCCGCGGAGACCGTTTCGAGAACCGTCGCAACGCCGATCGAGCAGCAAATCAACGGCGTTGAAAACATGCTGTACCTGAGCAGCCAATCGACGGGGGATGGTAAGCTCACGATAACCGTGACGTTCCAAATTGGGACCGACCTCAACGTCGCACAGATGCTGACGCAGAACCGCGTGCAGGACGCTCTGCCCCGACTGCCCGAGGATGTGCAGCGCCTCGGCGTGCAGGTGAGGAAGGCGACACCCAACATCCTCCTGGCAGTTCACCTTTATTCGCCGGATAGCTCTCGCGACACACTCTATATTTCGAACTATGCGACGCTGCACGTCAAGGACGCGCTCGCGCGTCTGCCGGGCGTCGGCGACGTGAAGATCTTGGGCGCTCGCGAGTATGCGATGCGTATCTGGCTCGATCCGGATAAAGTCGCGGTTCATAATTTGAACGCCGGTGAAGTCCTCGCTGCTCTGCGGGCACAGAACGTTCAAGTCTCGGCGGGTGTCCTCAATCAGCCACCGGTCGCCTCGCGAGAGGCCTACCAAGTCAACGTAGAAACGCTTGGCAGGCTGGCTACGCCTGAACAGTTCGCGGCAATCGTCCTGAAATCGGACTCGCTGGGGCGCGTCACGCGCCTGCGCGACGTCGGCCGCGTCGAGATTGGCGCATCTGATTATGGGTCGACCGCTTTCATGGATCGCGGACTGGGCATGCCTTTGCTGATCTTCGCCCAGCCTGGGGCGAATTCGCTGGCGGTAGAGCACGAGGTGTGGTCGAGCATGGAAAAGCTCGCAAAAGAGTTTCCGCCCGGCCTCAGCTACAAGATCATCTACGATCCAACGATATTTGTCGGCAAGTCTGTCAACGAGGTGATCAACACGATCTTCGTCGCCATTTTGCTGGTCGTCGGCGTCGTGTTCTTGTTTCTCCAGAGCTGGCGCGCCGCGATCATCCCGGTAATCGCAATACCGGTCTCGCTTGTCGGCACCTTCTCCGTGCTCAGCGGCCTCGGAATTTCCCTCAACAATCTGTCGCTGTTCGGCCTTGTGCTCGCGGTTGGCATCGTCGTTGACGACGCGATCGTGGTCGTCGAGAATGTCGAGCGCAACCTTGAGCGTGGGATGACGCCTGCCAAGGCCGCGCATGTCACGATGGATGAGGTTGGCGGCGCGCTAGTCTTGATTGCGCTGACGCTTTGCGGGGTGTTCGTGCCGTCGGCCTTCCTGTCCGGGGTTTCCGGCCAGTTCTTTCGCCAGTTCGCGGTCACGATTTCTGCGTCGACAATAATCTCCTGCTTCGTCTCGCTCACTTTGAGTCCCGCCCTGTGCGCGGTGCTCCTCAAGGCCCACCATCCAGACCATAAAATCCGGCCTTCGCCGATAACCCGTTTTTTAAACGCGGGGTTTGACCGGTTCAATTTCGGTTTCCAATGGCTGTCAACCAGCTATGGACGACTGACGCGCCGGCTTACGCAGGTAACGGGCGTGGTGCTTCTGGCGTATGCTTTATTGATCGGCCTAGCAGGATTTCAATTTGTCCGGGCGCCTTCCGGCTTCATTCCGGAACAAGACCAAGGCTATCTCATCACGGTTGTCCAGTTGCCGCCCGGCGCATCGCTTGATCGGACGGAAGCGGTTGTCAAGAAGGCGATCGAAATCATCATGACGACGCCGGGGATCGAGCACGTCTCGCCGTTCGCAGGGCTGGACGCGACCACCTTTACGATCGCATCGAACGCCGGAACCATATTTTCCGTATTGCCATCCCTGAACAATCACGAGATCAAAGGCGTGACGGCAACCACCGCTCTCGCTGACTTGCGCAGGCGCCTGTCGGTGATACAGGACGCTTATGTGCTGACCATCCCGCCGCCGCCGGTGCAGGGCATCGGCAACGCCGGCGGTTTTAAGATGATGCTTCAGGATCGCGCCGGACTGGGCTCCGATGCGTTGGCGCAAGCGGCGCAAAAGCTTGTCGCCGCGGCCAACAAGGATCCGAATTTCGCAGGGGTCTTCACGCTGTTCGAAACTGGCGCGCCGTCGATCTACGCTGATATTGATCGCGAGAAGGCCGAGAAAGTCGGCCTCACTCCAACCGACGTCTTCGCCACGCTGCAGCTGTATCTGGGATCCCAATACGTCAACGACTTCAATTATCTCGGCAGGACATATCAGGTAATTGCGCAGGCCGACGGAGGCTTTCGACAGGACCCGCAGGATGTCGCACGACTGAAGGCACGGAACACCTCGGGCGGAATGGTACCCGTCGGCACCGTGGCCAGGCTGAAATACGAGAACGCGCCCTATCGCGTACCCCGATACAACCTGTTTCCCGCTGCCGAGGTAATGGGCGTCGCTGCGCCCGGCGTGGCTACAGGCTCCGCCTTGCGGCGGATGGAAGAGCTCGCCCGCGAGGTGCTGCCGCCCGGTATTGGTTTCGAGTGGACGGAGCTCGCTTTCCAGCAGCAACAACCGGGAACATCGGCCTTGCTGGTGTTCGGAGCGGCAGCCCTGTTTGTTTTCCTGGTGCTCGCAGCCCAGTATGAGAGCTGGAAACTAC